>JAFYOL010000143.1 GCA_017560205.1 Erysipelotrichaceae bacterium
ACAAGCCACTGGTCATCTGATCAGTGGCTCTATTAATGTGTACGTACTGGCTCTCGCCACTGGACGGAGTGGCTCAGATGAGTGAACGGGGTGGCTCAATTTTCACTGGACAAGGTGGCTCCGCAACACCGGAATATTCATACCGATTTTCGGTACATGGAGAAATTCTGATATTCATATTTCTTCTGGATGATCTTTGTATTCCATCTTAAAAAGCACATCATTGCTGTAGCATAATGATGTCTATCTAACTGTTTTCTAGTCATTCAATCTAATCACCTGCTTTACCAATTGTTCAACCAAAGTAAAAGGTCATGCTTTTGCATAACCTTTAATTCATCAATCTATGGTTCAATTTTCTTCAATCTCATTGAGATCATATTCCAGTAAATCTTCTACACGACAGCCCAGAACTTTTGAAAGTGCAACTAGAGTAATGCCTGCTGCTTTATTGATGTCTTTTGCACGAACTTCATACTGCTGCAAAGTGCGCAGATTGACACCTACCTTTTCTGCAAGCTCTCGCTGTGAATAACCACTGATTTTTCGCTGCAATTGAAGACGAGTAGGAAGCTTTTTTCTGCGGATCATGCGATTGAGCACATCAACAAATTTGTCCTCAGATGCCTCATGCAGTGTAGAATACAGCTTTTCAATTTCTTGCATCGTGATATGCTTTACAATTTCTTTAAAACTGCGCGCTGTATACCATTGATAATATGCAAGAATCCATCCACTCCAATATTGAGGTGAAACTTCATAATCAATCTGTGCCTGAGGAAATTCCATGTTCATGCCAGATTGCGTAAGCACATCCATAACAAGTTCTGTTCCCGATAAACCAGATACATATTTGGCTACACCTGTTCCAAACTGCTCTGCATATCCTGTGCCAATGAACAGTTCAAGAAAACTGTCCATGCTTATCTGGCAACAATTTGCAGCATAATCCATCGCTTCCCCTAAACATCTCATAGCATCATCAAGATACTGACTATCGTAAGCGCGGATCATTTGCCTTCACCTTTTCACGGAGTATATCTCTCATATACAAACCTTCTAAATCGTTTCTTTCAAGTTCTGCTCGGAAAGCTTCTCTGGCTTCATCATCGCGAGCTTTTCTTTTTGCGTAATATTCAACATTGTTCGCAATTTCATAAGAAACAAACTGAATCGCGTTAAATGCCTCAGGACTTTTCAACACGACCTGTTCACCCAGTTTACCTAAACGCATCGCATAGGAAAGCTGTGCAAGTGAGATTTCATTGTTTACAAATGCCCTTGCAAAAGAGAAATAAGAATCATCTGCTCTGTACCCAATGACAATATCATACGGACTTAAATCAATCAGAAAATGTTCTTTCAACCAATCTGCTCCTCGTTTCATTACCGGAGTTGAAATACGAAATCTGCGATGTTCCATCAACAAAGCCAGCCAATGCAAAATTGTATATTCTTCACCAGACAGATTCAAAATAGAAAGACCTGCGGTTTCAATTTCATACTGGTTCGCAAAACCATCCGTATTTTCGGTACACGCCCATTCTTTTGCGAGTTCCTGATGTTCTGTACAATAAAACCCTTTTCCATAATCATTGTACGATTTCCCTTTTCCATACTCAGGATTCTGAATAATTTCAGAAGAACCATGATAAAGAATCAATTTACTCATTTCTTTCACCCCCATACTTCTTTAGAGTTACTTCAACATTATTATACTTCTATAGAAGTATACATTCAACAAATTCTATCCAAATTGGAGTGCGGTGAAAAAGTGAGACTCGGTTTGTGATAAGTCTTTGTATTATTGCCCCCCTCTTGATTCAGAGGTTCTGTTTCCTCTTTCATCATACTGACAGGTTAATATATTCGTTAACTGAAATCTTGAAACTCTAACACATTACTTTTATACAGGGCTCGTGCTGTTCTCATGCTACACAAAGATAATGCTGACATAAGAAAAGTTGATAGAAACGAATATATAGTGTTCCCAATTGATATTTCTCTCATTATGAAAATTATAAATAAGTAATTCGCTAATTGAAGCATTGCAATCAGACATACGCATAAGATATTACCCAAGGATTTTGGTTTAAGTTTAACAAGTATGTATTCCGATTGATTTATTTTCCCCTCAAAAATTTGCTGATTCCGCAATTTTTTATGTATCAAAAATAAAATACCAATACTTACCATTTCTATGAATATCAACAAAAATGCTGAACAAAGTATGTTCACTTCTAATAAAATATCACCGTACGATTTTAGAGATATTCCTTTTGATAATCCTATACCAATAATTATCCCTATTGGAAGTAGTAATCTACGATTGTTCTTTTCATTTTCAGATATATCCTTAGTAACAATAGAACATGAAGGATATGCTCTATGCCTGTAAAACCATACTAAAGGTGAAAAAATCAAATAACCAATATGTTCATATATATCTATACTATATATTTTTCTGTTTTTCGAATCATAATATTGTTGATACATATCTCCTCCTGATTTGAATGGAGAATATACAAATCAGTATATTCTCCATTTACTACATTGTCTCTGACTATTGATAACTTTCAATTACACTAAAGTATTATTCTCATAAGCTAAATTTACAATATCCGATATAAATAACCCTATTCCAAAACCAACGATCGCAGGTATGAATTAAAATCTCTATGCATTTGATGGAGTTAAAATACAATTCTCGTTTTTTCAGCGTACTCCACTCTAGCAAAAATAGTCGAATGAAGGACTTATATTATAGCCGATGCCTAATTCTTGTAAATCTTCAATAGCATCTTTAATCTTAGGTGCTTTTGCTCTTAGAATACATATTTTCTTTTCCTTAAGTATTTGTTTTGCTGTCACAAAATTTACATTTGCTATTTTTGATACAAGTTTTATTATTCTTTTATCAACTTCTGACGAACAACTAATATATAAGCTATATACCGTATCATCATGATCAATATCATCAATATATGATGTGACTATATTCCATCCACATGCAGGACATCTCCAAACTTGCGTGGAACCTTCAACACACCAATTCATATTCTGTCGACATTTTTCACACACCATCTACTTATTTCCTCCAGGTATAAATATTTTAAAGTTACCAATATTTTTCATATTTCTTTTAGATATTTTTGCCGGGACTAAGTTCAAATCTCACTTTTCGACGCACCCCAAAATTTCGATTTCGTTTTTACGGCAACATATCGCTCAATTTACCTCGTTTATGCTAAATCAAATCTTTAATTATTAGCTCTGTCTTTACCTCCAACCCTATCCCTGTAATAGTTGACACACCATAAATTCCTAATAGCTCAGGTTCAACTAAAATCTCTTTTCCATACTCATTAAGAATCTTTTTCTTCATAACACTATAAAAGCCAATATTAGTTAAATTTATACCAATGTCTATATTATTTATGGTGCTAAAGTAACCTCTTGTCCAATACTCTTTTCCAACCATAGCAGGTCTAATAAGCAAATCTTTTGAAGTTACACCCTTTTTTATACAATGTTCAATATCAACACCATCATTAAATATTAGAATAAGCAGCAAATCATCACCATTAAGATTATTTATGTGGTTGTTAACAACAATCCCTCTCAACTGAACGGAGTCAGTTGGCTTTAAAATAAACATATCGCCAATTTTAGGATAAACTCTAGTTTTTTTTATCACCTGTAACTGATGACTAATTGGATTTTGATTTTTTAGCTCATCAATTCTGACTTTAGTCTTTTGAGTGAGTCCATCATACCTATCCTTCCATTGCTTAGAAATGATATTGTCATTAATATTCGCAAAATTCATTCATACACCTTACTTCCCGTTAATATATTGCGTAGACCAACTTAGCGCATCACTATAATACTTATTGTTCTTGGCATACTATTAAGAGTACCTTTCTGTCGCCCTTCACAAACAAGTTACCAAAATCAATTATCTTCTTCATTGTTAACGTATCATATTCACTTAAAGATGTAAAATAATATGTTTTAAGAAGGTATTTATCTATCACATAAGGCTCTGTTTCTGATTAAAGGTTGTGTTTACACAGTCGCAGCAGATAGAATTATTTCTCTGGATACTTCCTGTCAAGGACAGTGTCATGTTCACATTGTCTAATCCATCATAGGTATAGATCGTATCATCATTGCTGATTCTGTGTTCAGAGTAATAATAGTTCTCAATAATAAAATCAAAATTACAAATATATCTTTCATCATGCAAAGTGCCTGTTTTCTGCTAAAGGTAGTATTTACACAGTCGCAGCAGATAGACTTATTTCCTCTGGATACTTCCTGTTGATAACAAGGTCATGTTGACATTTTAAAAAGCACAGCATTACTGCAACAAGCATAATGATGTGCTTTTTTATTAATTATGAATTGAAATTTCTATGCATATGATAGATTTAAAAATTCAAATCTTACTTTTTCAACGCTCTCCAACAATCTTCCTCGGATAAAATGTTCCATCCAAAGCTGTAATTATTAGTTTCATCCTATCCCCTCATCGATTTATTGAACTTCATTAGTATAATCGCTTTGACATTTGTCTGTCTTTTTACTTCATCATTGTCAATAATCCTCTCAGGTAATGACCGTTAGCCATTTCCAGCATTCCTTCCAGCACGTGATTGTTCATGGCTCCGCTGATTTTCATACCTGTTAATGAGGCATCTGCAGCAGAACACATCATCATGCGGAATTCAGGATTATTGTAATCCACTTTCCCTCCAAAGCCCTTGGCAACGGTTGATTCAACCGCTTTATACATGATTTTCATCATCAACGAATAATCTTTCATTTCCATTACAGTAT
This sequence comes from Erysipelotrichaceae bacterium, assembly GCA_017560205.1. GTDB lineage: Bacteria > Bacillota_I > Bacilli_A > Erysipelotrichales > Erysipelotrichaceae > RGIG1896. The sequence continues at coordinate 4,843 of JAFYOL010000143.1, forward strand.
TATCCATTGTGAAACTGCCTTTTCTAAGAACGTCTTCATTGATTTTTTTATCAATCAAAGATTCCAGATCTGACTGTTCAGGAATTCCCTTTAGTGTGGTGTACCATGCAGGTGCGTTTGTGATTTTTTTGCTCAATTCATCTATAGAAACCCCTGCTTTTTTTATTGTTTCGTGCAAGATAATATCATTGCAGTTGTATCCAATTGAAATTTTATAATTTCCAGATACAACTTTCCATCCATCATCCCAAATTGCAAAATCTCTGTCTTCCAGCATGAAAGCAACCTGTTTTGATTCGCCTGGCATAAGTTCAACTTTCTCAAAATGTTTCAATTCCTTTGCAGGACGCCAAACCTCAGCATCAACAGGTTCAATATAAAGCTGGACAACTTCTTTACCCGCTCTATTCCCTGTGTTGGTAATCGTACAGGATACTCTATTTTCTTCAATGCTCAGATTTGAATAGTCAAATGTTGTATATGACAATCCATATCCAAAAGGAAAGCGTACCGGAACATGAACGGTTGAATAATAGCGATATCCTACATAAATAGATTCACGATATTGTGCATTTTTTCTTCCTGCACTGTAAAAGGAATTACAGATACAGTCTTCCTTCTTGATAGGCCATGTTTCTGCCAGTTTTCCTGAAGGATTTACAGTTCCATAAAGAATGGCTTTGACTGCAGAACCCATTGACTGGCCTGCCAGGCCCATATAAATCAACCCTTTGACTTGATCAATCCATGGAAGTTCAACTACACTGCCGCACATCAAAATGACGATGACATTAGAATTGACTGAACAAGCTGTCTCAATCATCTTTAGGTGACCTGAAGGCATATCCATGTGTTCGCGATCAAAGCCCTCAGATTCATCTTTAGGTGTCAGGCCCGCAAAAACGACAACTTTATCTGCTGAAGAACATTTATCCTTGATTTCTCTTAACAGTTCATCATTGGTACTGCCATCACTCAAGCAACCCTGTACAAAAGGCACCTCTGGAAGAGCATCAGTGACAGAAGTTAACTTCCAAGGGTTGATATGGCTGCTTCCTGCCCCTTGATATCGAATGTTTTGTGCCATATCACCAACGAAAATGATTTTTTCCTTGCTTGATAGTGGAAGAACATGACTGCTGTTTTTTAATAAAACTGCACTCTCACTCGCAATTCTATGGGCAAGTTGATCATGTTTTTCCAAATCAACAGCTTCTGCACCTTCGATAGCCTTATGACCATTCAAAACTGCTTTTAAAATACGATATGCAGATGCATTGATATATTCTTCGCTTAATTTACCATCTTTAACAGCCTGTACAGTTTCTTTTTCCATAAATGCTGAACCACCAGGCATACACAAATCACATCCTGCTTCAAAACCTTTGACGCGATTGTTTAGTGCTCCCCAGTCAGTAACTACCATTCCATCAAATTCCCATTCATTTCTCAAAACATCTGTCAAAAGGAATTTACTGTCGGAACAATGAACGCCATTGATTTTGTTGTATGCACACATGACTGTTGATGGTTTGCCTTCCTTGACTGCTTTTTCAAATCCACTGAGATAGATTTCTCTCATGGCTCTTTCATCCATGATGCTATCTGAAGAAAAACGTTTATACTCCTGATTGTTGAATGCAAAATGCTTTAGACTTGATCCACATCCTGTACTTTCGATTCCCTGAATATGAGACTTTGCAAGTTCTCCCGTTAAATATGGATCCTCAGAAAAATACTCAAAATTTCTTCCACATAAAGGATGTCGTTTGATATTAGCGCCTGGCCCTAATACAATTCCAACACCATTAGCTAACGCTTCTTTGGCTATTGCTTCACCCTCAAGTCTAAGCAGTTCCCTGTCCCAACTGCACGCAGAGGTCACAGCGGTTGGAAAACATGTTGCCGGTACTGACTTGTTGATTCCAAGCATGTCAGTACTGTCTTCCTGTTTTCTTAGACCATGAGGACCATCCGCCATCATAAGTGATGGTACATTGCAGGAATGAATTTCTTTCGTATGCCAAAAATCTTTTCCACTTGAAAATTCAACTTTTTCATCTATCGTCATTTTCTCAATTATCTGTTTCATGTTTCCACTCCTAGAATTCATAATATCCAGCACCGCAATCAATCTTCCTTCCATCTGGAAGAATGATTTTTGCTCGCGTATTAGCAGGAATGCAGATTTCATAACGGATTGAATTTTCAACCTTTTTCCATCCTGATGAAATCTTTCCGTAAATACTGTTGTACTCGGCTTTTGCATAATTGAAACTTCCGCCTGGACATGGTTGTACAACAAATTCGTTGTTCGCACTGATTTGAATACCACACATGGATTCAAACAGCCATTGGCAAACTGCCCCTTTTGAATAATGATTCAGTGATCCAGCACCATCTCCTTGTGCATTTGGGCCTTCCCAGGATTCCCAGATTGTTGTTGCTCCAGCCTTAGGCATTGAAAGCCAGCCAGGAATTTCTTCGTTTTCTAACAATCGATATGCTGCACTCACATCCAAGTCAGCTAATACATTTAAAATGAATGGTGTAGATAAGAAACCTGTTCCAAGTCTCCAACCATAATTTTCCATTGCTTGCAGCAGACGTTTTTTTGCAAACTCATTCTGTTTCTCGCTTAAAAGGTTCAATGCTATTGGTCGAACAAGCTGAGCCTGACGATCTGTGTCCAAACTGTACCTGTCTGTCTCAACCAGCAGCTGATAGGCACGTTTGCATCCCTCTTTATATTCAACATAATTATCAATATCTTTAGTTTTTCCAAGTTTTAATGCAATCTGTTCCATCAGACTCATCATGTATGAAGTGTATGCAGTTGAAACTTCTGGATGAGGTGCTGCAAAATCATACCACTTGAACAAACACACATCCTGAGGTTCTGACCACTCACCATACGATTGCCCACAATTCACTGCATATTTTTTATCTGGTCCCTTGATTTGCAAATGTTTTGCATAAGGACCACCCCAGCGTCCACATCTTCTTTGCATGAAATGTGCGTAGGACTTCATGCGTTCATAATATTCTTCAAGAATCAGATCATCCTGAAAAATCTGAGCAAACTGATAAGGAATAATGATTCCTGCATCAGACCAGCCTACACTGCCATTCATAAAATCCATATAGAAATCGACACCACCTGCAGGAGCAATCTGTGGCAGTTTGCCATTTGTTTTTTGCCAATCAAATACATCTTTCAGATACTTCTGCGCAAAAGGTGCATAATCAACCAGATAAGACGCTGTTTTAAAGAAAATCTGTGCATCTCCTGTCCATCCATGTCTTTCTCGAGTCGGACAATCTGTAGGCAAATCACAACTGTTGGATTTAGTTGACCACAATGTAGCATCCACAAGTTGATTCAACAGACAATTTGAACTATCAAACCAGCCTGTCTGCTCAAATGCCGAATAAACTGCATACCCTGTAAACTGCTCAGGACTTATTTCAAGAGTTGTATCTACTTCAACATAGCGAAATCCAAAAATCGAAAAACGTGTTTTATATTCATTCAAACCATCCTTGCAAGTATACTCAACCTTCTGTAAAGTTGTTGTCTTATCTTTCATGGTAAGCTGAATATTCTTTTGAGTAAATTCACCCTCATGATTCAGCATTTCTCCAAAACGTAACGTAATTTTATCGTTGTGCTTAGCGTTGATTGAGAAACTAACATACCCAGCAAAATTCTGTTTAAAATCCAGAATCTTTTTCCCTGATGGAGATACTATCAATTTCGGTTCAAAAATTTCATTTTCTTTGTTGATCACATTATTTGATGCAGAAGGAACAACTGTATGAGCTGTATGTTTTGCTTTTTTTGAAAAAGACAGTACACGGAAGGCTTCGATTACTTCCCCATCTTTGTTGTCCGCAAAACGGATAGGGCCATCATTGCTCCAATCCCATGTGTCATCACTTACGATAATTTCATCGCTTCCATCCACATAATTGATTTCAAGCTGTGCTAAAAACTTTGTTTCAGTTCCATACTGACAGGTTTTATTCCATGCTCCCGTGGATCCTCGATACCATCCGTCAGCAAGCAAAACATTCCATTTGTTTTCTCCAAGCTGTAATTCACTGGTTACATCAATACTTTGATACTGAACACGTTTGCGATAATCTGTAATTCCAGGTGCAAGTACGAATTCTCCTGCTTTTTTTCCGTTGAAAGACGCTTCATACAGGCCACATGCACTTGCATATAAGCGAGCTTTTCGTACAGGTTTATCAATCATAAAAACTTTCTGGAAACAATCAACCGGTGCTCGTTTCCCTTTTGCAGGTTTATAATTCCCTGTAATCCATTTTGCCTTCCAATCGGATGCATGAAGCAATCCTATTTCAAACGAAGCTTCATCAGACCATTCAAAGTTATGGTTTTCATCCCATAAGCAAACTTTCCACTTGACGATAGCACGACTATCTAATTCAGATGCTCCCCATTTGATATGAATCATTTGATTTGATTGTACTTTCCCTGAATCCCACAGAAGATTTCCAAATTCATCCTCAGCAACAATCTGATAAGCGGTCTGATGAATTCCGCCCTCACAATTCCAGCTCAAACGTGGACGTACAGTATCTATCCCTATTGGATTTTTCAAATATTCTACACGAAGTCGAATTGCTTTCATAAGTTACCTCGTTCTCTTCAAGCTCGACGTGCTTGAATCTCTTTTTGTTTCTGTTCAATTTCTTTTTCAACGTTCAAGAAAATCAATAATCCAATCAGAAGTATTGCAGTAATAACTTCCAAACCTACAAAAGCAAATGTTATCGCACTCTGAACTGCAGAAGATTGAACTACAGCTACTGTCTGATTCGCTTCATTCAATGTAGGAGCGATATAACCTGATGCTGCAAGCATTAGGTTGAAAAGACCTGTACAAATGCCTACACCTGCCACTGCAATCGTATTATAAATAGACATTGCAATACCATCACATCGGAAATCATTCTTCCATTCCATATGATCAAGAACATCCGCAAAAAGAGCCATAAATACGTAGGCACATGGAAGTCCCCCTACATTTTTAATAAACTGCCCTACAAGAACAATGACCATATTAGTAGGGAAAACCCAGCAAATTGCTCCTCCAATGGCATAAAGCACAAATCCCCATAGAGTCACATTTCGTTTCCCAAATTTCTTCGCCAAAGGCCAGACAGCAAAAATCCCAATCCCCATTGGAATCCCACCAAGTACAGAAACCAATGTCTGCGTAATTCCATCATTGTATGTCCCTAAAACATAGTTGCAGTAATACACTAATCCTAAGTTTTTAAAACATGTACCAATAGTATAGATCGTAAAATAACCATAAATAATCAGCATGTATTTATCTGTTAATATCGCTTTCAACTGTTTTGCAAATGAAACTTCATTCTTTTCATCTTCAGAAGTCTCTTCACTGACTCTTTCCTTTGTAAAATAGTATTCCATAATGATCAAAGGGAATGCCAGGATTGACAGCAATGACATTGTAAAAATCCATTTTGACTTATCAACACCTAGCATAGGCATAATCACCATAGGAAAAATCAATGCAACAAGAATACCGCTCATCATGATTGTTGAAATCTGATTAAAGACTGATAATCCCCCTCGATCAGTCGTATTGCGAGTAGAAAGTGGAACCATCAGGTTGTGACTCATGTTATAGATTGTATAGGAAATGGAATAAAACAGATTATAAGAAAACATAACCCAGATAACCTGAACTGTCTGATTCCCACTCGGTACAGTAAACAAAAGAATCCCTGAAATCAAAATCAATGGAGCAGAAAACAAAAGCCAAGGTCTTGCTTTCCCTTGTTTTGTCTTCGTTCTATCAATGATATATCCCATGATTAAATTGGTAATTGCATCCAATATTTTAGATGCGATTGGGAAAGCCATAAGAAACAAGCCACCCCAAACACTAGTAAGGTTCAATACATCTGTATAATACACATTCAGGTATGTAGCCAACACTGCATTTAAAAGCAATGCACCAGATGGACCAATCAAATAACCCAGCCATTTTTCTGCAGATTTGACTTCTGCAGTTTTTATTTGGCTATCAAAAAACTTCTTTTCCAACAACTTCATTCGATATCCTCCTATGATAAAAAAGCTTATCTTATCTACTTTTATCATATTCAATTGGCGTTTTATTTTCTTGTACATTTGTTTTATGTTTAGTATATTTGTCTTATAACATATTAACTAATCTGGAGGACAGTAATAGCCATGACATCAACTCATTCAAACTTGGATCTTGAATATTTATGTACCGTGATTGGAAACATGGCAGGTGTTCCAGTTCGCATTTATTCAGATAAAAAACTAACTTTCTACCATTCACTTGTATTCCTTGTAAAAGACCCTGCCTCCCTTTATGAAAATGCTCTTTTAGATATCAGTCACCCTGTTGGCTATTATATTACTCCAGATTTTGATTACTACGGCATTCTGAACTATGAAAAGCAAACAATTGTGCTTGGCCCTGCAAGACACTCTGCTCCAACAAATCAATCCTTAAAAAAACTTGCTTTTGACTTGTCCATTGATCAGGATGACATGCAGGAATTCTTATCTTCGATGAAAGTTATCGTGAACATGCCATTAGAAAGTATTCTTCAGATTCTCTGCACAATCCACTATGTCATCACGAAGGAAAAAATAGGACTTAATGATTTGGCGATTATCGATTCAGAACAGATGGCATTCAGCAAAGAACTGATTGATAAACAGATTTCAAATCAATTCAGCCAGTCCGAAGATTCTGAAAGTATTCATAATACATTTAAAATTGAGCAGCAGTTGATTGATATGGTACGAAGTGGAGACACTGTGAAATTGAAAAAGTGGATTGAACAGGCCCCTGCAGTTCATCCTGGAAAACTCGCATCTGATATGCTTCGCCAGATGAAAAACACCTTCATCGTCTCAACTACTTTAGTATCACGTGCTGCAATACGAGGAGGTATGGATATTGATGATGCATTAAACCTGAGCGATGCCTATATTCAAAAATGCGAACATCTTCATTCATTTGAACAGCTCACAAACCTTCAGGTACATATGATCACTCAATACACGAAATCCGTTGAAGAATTGCAGATGCAGAAAAACATGACTGATTTGGTTAAGAGCGTTTCTAGTTACATTCGCCATCATTTATCTGATGCGATTAAAACAAACGACATTGCGGCTTCTCTATTTATGAGTAGAAGTCATCTTTCTACACGATTCAAGCAGGAGACTGGGATCAATCTCAATGATTATATTCATTTCATAAAGATCAGCGAAGCTAAGCATCTTCTTGCTCATACAGACAAAAGTTTGTCTCTGATCAGTAATTTTCTCGGTTACTCATCACAAGCCCATTTTACAAGAATCTTCAAAAAAACAACTGGTATCACTCCTGCAGAATACAGAAACAAACTATGATAGAATCCTGTTCAAAACACAAAAAAACTCCCGCGGGAAGGGAGTTTTTTTGCATAGCAAAGAAGGGATTCTTCACTCAGGCTATGACTGTGAGTGACTTATTTAGGCTTCTTGATCTTGTTAAGTGTACGATTCATTTTCAATAATTCTTCCTTGGTAAAGAATACATTGCGCATTGCCACAAGACTTGTAAAGCGAAGCACTGTAAAACTACCAATCATATCCATGGTTCCGCTGTCTACAGATGGAGCCTTTTTCTTTTTCGCTTTCGGTTTCTTTTCTTTTTTCTTTGGCTGTTGTTTCTGTGCACCCGGTGCCTGTTTTTTAGCCAGGTCAATAAACAGTGTGATAAACCAGAGTTTACCTCTGAATGTTTTCAAAATATCCGAAATCTTATCGTTCAGAGAAAAATATCCTTCTATTTCTGTAATATCAAACCAGTTCAAAACAGCATTCTTTTCTCTTAAGCGATACGCTTCATTGAACGTTTCAACTTTGTTGATCACTGACGTATCTTCATAATTTCCTGCTACCGCCTTCAGTTCTGTTGTGCCCTGATTAGGCACTTCAAAGTAGAAGAAATGATCTGCAGCTGTTTTCTTGCCTAAAGACACACCGTTGGCAAACAGTTCAACTTCTGGCTGATTAGAATAAACTGTAACTTTAGTCACAGCCTCTACGCGGTCCACATATCTTTTACCGCACAGGTGAACAAACGGATCATCACTCAACCACGCTTTATAAGCATAGAAAGCGTCTTTTTTATATTTACGGTCAATCGTCATCAATCCTTTATGATTCTGACCATTTTCTCCACCTTCTGCACGAGCATCTGCACCAAAGTCAAACATATTCCAGACATGAGTAGCCCAGATATATTTTCTGGTAAACAATTGTTTAATCAGTTCTTCATGATAGTATGCCTGATATTCTTCCGTATAATCCCCCTGCTGTGGATTTGAAGTGTGCCAGTTCAATGCTTCACAGCCATATTCTGAGCATCCAATTGGAATATCAGGGTGCTTTCTATGGAATTCATCAAACCATGGACCATTTTTAGAAGTATCTCCACCATACCAGCCATAGTAATGATTATAGGCAACAACATCAGGAATCTTGACAATTTCCTCGTCCATGCCACATGTTGACAAACAAGCCATAGTCGTTAAACGGTCAGGGTCCATCTGATGACACAAATCATTCAATTCATAATGAACTTTCAATAAATCAGGATCTTTTGCACCATCCATTGTAATTTCATTTGAAATACCCCATACAACAATTGAAGGATGATGCATGTTCTGTGCAATCAGTTCCTTCATCTGAGAAACTGCATTTTCATTGCCTGCTGACATATGACGAGAAATATATGGGATTTCCGCCCAAACAACCATTCCTTTTTCATCACACAAATCATAAAAATACTGATCATGCTGATAATGAGCCAATCGAATGGTATTGGCACCCAGTTCACAAATCAGATCCATGTCTTCATCATGATGTTCTTTCAGCAAAGCATTCCCAATCTCCCATCTATCCTGATGACGAGACACACCTCTTAGTGGTGTTTCTACTCCATTGAGAATAAAACCACGCTCTGAATCAATTTCAAAACTTCTAAATCCAACACGCTTCCTGATTTCATCAAGCACTTCATTATCTCGTACAATCTGTACATTCACTGAATATAGATAAGGATCTTTTCTACCATTCCATAAATGAACCTGCTCAACAATAAGAGTTTCATTAAGATTCTTGGATGATTTTATGGATACAATCTGTCCTTCATTGTCTTTAATACAGTAAACAAGTTCATCATTGTCTTTGAGATTCACTGCATGCACACAAAGATTCAGTTCACCTTGATCCTGATTGACTCTTGTTTTCATGTCTATACCAAAAGCACCATGTTCAACAAGTTCAAAATGGGTTTCAGAAACACCAATCAAATTCACATCACGATATAATCCACCATAAAAAGTGAAATCTGCAGTCTGAGGATACACTTCATCATTAGCACTGTTATCAACAATGACAAGCAGTTCATTTTTAGATTGGATTTCATCTGTCAAATCAACACGAAATGTAGAATACCCTCCATTATGATGAATCAAATGTTTTCCATTAAAATGTACATCAGCACTGGAATTTGCCCCATTGATTTCCAGAATGACTCTCTTGCCTTCAGGAAGATCATCAGAATTTAATATCTTTTTGTAACTGCATGGACCGCGAAAATAGTCGTTTCCACCATCCTGTCCATCTTTGGCATTCCAGGTATGTGGAAGAGATACAAGCTCTTCATTGTTCTGATGCTCTGAATCTTTGATAAAAATCCAATTTTCATTTATGCATTTGACATTTCTCATGACATACAACCTACTGAGCTTTTCTAGACTTCAATATCTCTGTATTCTGCTGAACTTTCTTCTTGTTCAAGTCATAAACAAATGCCAGTGCCAGACCAACAATCAGATAAAGAACTGCAGGAACAAGTGTTGCAATTGTATAGATACCAGAAGCAACAGCAGCACTCTGTACTGCAGCCCCTTCAACATAACCAATCACACTCAATGACCAACCACCCAGTGCACTTGCAATGGCCTGACCAATCTTACGAGAGAACGAGCAAACTGCGTAAATTGTTCCGTCTTCACGAGTATGAGTTTTTACTTCCTGATCATCAATGATGTCACTGATAAATGCCCAGATAATCAAATTGAACAAGCCAAAGCCTAAAGAACCAAGCACATTGACAATCACATACAGCCACATGTTTGCGGTTTTCATCACAAACAGAAGCACAAAAGCTACAGTTCCCATAATGGATGCAGCAATACCGATCTCCTTTTTACCAAATTTTGAAGTCAAAGGAACTGCAATCGGTGCAAGCAGCAGAGCAGGTGCAAATCCTGCAGCATTCAGCACACTCAGACCCATCGTATTATTGAAATAATCTTTAAAAATATAGTTATTGATTGTCTGATTGAGCATCTGAGCACCAAGGAAACCAACATAAACAATGACAATACCAATCAAAGCACGATTACTTAATAGCGCTTTAACTGTATCACCAAAGGAAATGCTGACATCTTTATCTTCAACTTTGACACGTTCTGTACACATGAAATAGCACACCACATAACATGCAGCAGCACAGACTGACAGAACAAGCGCAACAACAGGAAATGCAGACGCATTGACAACCTGTGTTCCATCAGCCAGTTTAGTGTACAGGAACATTGGCATAACAACACCTACCAGAATCTGAGGAATCATTGACCCTACACCGCGGAATGTAGACAAAGATGCACGATCATCTGCCTCTGCACTCATCACTGAAGCCATTGAACCATAAGGAATATTGATGCATGTGTAGCAGACACTTCCCCAGAACAGATAAGTCACAAACATATAAATCACTTTCACAGTCATTGATGCATGTGCCATACCACTCTGATACATCAGAAAGCTCGCAAGTGCTACTGGACCACACGCACGAAGCAGCCATGGCTTAAACTTACCATTTTTAGTTGCCTTTGTCTTATCTGCAATACGACCCATTGCAGTATCTGTAAATGCATCTACTACACGTGACAATAAAAACATTGTCCCAACAAGACCCGCTTTAATTCCAAGTACATCTGTGTAAAATACCTGCAGATACAAACTTGCCATGATAAACGTAAAGTCATTGGCAACATTCCCAATCATGTACCCTACTTTATCTCTCCATCCAAATGGACGAACAGAACTGTTTTTTACTTTCATATACATTCTCCCTTCATTATGAAAATATTAAATTCATTGTAAGGGGTTTCTTCTTTCGTCTATTAGAATAGAATTGATAGATTATCGTATTATTTTGCACCTTTTATTGAAAACTGTTAAAAATAATCATATATTGATAACAAAGAGGTAAAACTATGTCCTATCAAAAACAATTACAATTTGTCATTGATTTATTGAGCGCAATGAGGATTCCAACACATTTAGTTCAATTTAAGAAAAACCTGCTGTTAAGTGAACTGGATGATGGTTTACGTTCACTCATTTATGGTGTTGACAGT
>JAFYOL010000144.1 GCA_017560205.1 Erysipelotrichaceae bacterium
ATGGAATTGGGTTGCCCTATGAGACAGTTGAAAAACTGTATAAAGAAATCAAACATTAAGTTGAATTATTCAATGACATTTCTTCTTAAATCAAGTATAATTCTTTGCATGTGAGTAAGGAGAAATGAATATGAAAAAACTTTTAATCCTTTGCTTTACCCTGCTGCTCCTGTGTACAGGATGTTCTAAAAAGATTGAATCTGTTGATGCAAGTGATGATCAGTTGAATGCAGTGATGAATGCAGCTGAAACTTACTTGAATTCTGATGAATTCAAAGGTTATGTTGAATTGTTTGAAACAACTTTTGGTCAGGATGCCAAGAAACCTGAAGTAACTGTAGCTTTCACTTTCCAGCATGATGATGTAGAAGGTTTTGCTTATAATCTGATTCTGTTCAATATCAAAGCAGATGTTGCTTATGATGATCATGGTGAAATTGTTGGTTTTGATGCAATTCAGGTTATCATTGATACAGAAACTGGTGTTGCTTATGATTCACTGAGCTACAATGATGCTCGTAACAACTTCACTGGTGAAATCAAGTCCTATGAAGATGGTATCATCATGTTTTTGAATTCTGGTGTATTGATGACTGGCAACGATGATTATCTGTGGGCAGAACATGAAACAAGTACACGTTTCACAAAAGACAACATCAAGACAATCAACAATGCACTTTCTAAATAAAAGCTCTATACAGAGCTTTTTTTCATCTGTACAATAACTGTAGATGTAATCTACAAATTGAGGAGATAGTATCATGAAATACTGTACATTAAGAGAAATACCTGAAATAAAAAACAGTGCTGCTGTATGGTTTTCCAGCAAATGGAAAGTACCAACAGAAGCTTATCTGGAATGCATGGACTGCTATCTGAACCATGAAACAGAACTGGGATGGTATCTGTGTCTGAATGATGATAAAATTGTGGCAGGTCTGGGTGTCATTGAAAATGACTTCCATGACCGAAAAGACTTAAGTCCAAACATCTGTGCAGTGTATACAGAAGCTGAATACAGATGTCAGGGAATTGCAGGTCATTTATTGAACATGGCCGTTGAAGACTTAAGAGAAAAAGGCATATCCCCTGTCTATCTTTTGACTGACCATACAGGCTTTTATGAACGCTATGGATTTGAGTTCTATTGCCTGGCACAGGGTGATGGCGAAGAAACACCATCCCGACTTTATATTCATCGATAAGGAGAAACAACATGGAAACATTAAAGACAATCGCAACAAGAAGATCAGTCAGAAGTTATACATCTGAACAGATCACAGAAGAAGCATTGATGGCAATTTTAAAAGCTGGTGGTGCAGCGGCTATGGGGATGAGATCTTACAATCGTCTGCACATGAGCATTGTTCAAGACAAAGAACTGCTGACTCGCATGAACAAGAACATTGGTGCTATGATGGCCCGTTTTGCCCCTGATAAAGCCAACAATGATTTCACATTTGGTGCTCCTGCCATGATTATCATTTCCTGCAAAGATCCAGATAACACACCGATGAAAGGCATGCATTACATCAATTCCGGCTGTGTTGCACAAAACATGATGCTGGCAGCTACAGATCTGGGACTTGGAAGCTTTGTCTTAGGTATGGCATCGGATGCGATTAAAAATGATCCACAGCTGCAATCTGACATGAACATTCCAAGTGACTTTACCCCACTGTTTGGTCTTGCGTTAGGCTATGACGCAGAAAACAAAGTCATTGAAAAATCAATGGATTTAACCATTGAAGTATCACGTGCATAAGACGCTTAACGCGTCTTTTTTATGATATAATGACAAAAAAGGAGGCTTCTTTATGATTTTTGATATTTCACAGAAAGTGTTTGCCAGTGAGAATTATCCTACTCATCCTGTTGCAAGTCACTATAAAGTCAAAGACATGCATGCAGGTGATAAATACAATCTCACTTGTTTTTCAATGTGTGCACACAATGGCACACACGTAGATGCCCCTCATCATTTCATTAAAGACGGTAAATCCATTGAACAGATGTCCCTATCCTGCTTTATGGGCTGGTGCACTGTGGTAAAGCATCAAGGTGATGTCACAAAAGAAGATGCACTTCACTTCGTGTCACAATCTAAAAACACAAAACGTCTTCTGATTAAAGGTGATGCCGTGGTCACACTGGAAGCCGCTGAAGTCTTTGCCGAATCAGATCTGATTCTAGTCGGGAATGAATCAAGCAGTGTAGGTCCTGTCAATGCACCAATGGCTGTGCATCTGATGTTACTGAAAAAGGAAATCACACTTCTGGAAAACATTCGCTTAGCTGAAGTTCCAGAAGGCACATACTGGCTCAATGCCATCCCTCTTGCCCTGGAAGGTTCTGACGGTTCTCCATGTCGAGCAGTTCTTCTTACAGCAGATGAATTTTTAGAAGGTTCAACTTTATGAAAAACATTGAAATATTGAAACTATCACAGAAATACACCATCAGAAAACTGACTGAATCAGATATCAATCTGATTTATGACTTCTGCAGTAAAAATAAACAATTCTATCTTTACTGTGGTAAAGATGTCTCAAAAGAATCCATCCTCAATGACATCCACATCACCCCACCAGATATTCCAATGAATCAGAAACACTACATTGGTTTCTTTGAAGAAAACACCATGATTGCCCTTATGGACCTGATTGATGGATACCCTGATGAAGAAACTGCCTTCATTGGATTTTTCATGGTTAAACATGATTTGCACAATCAAGGTATTGGTACAGCTATCATCACTGAACTCTCATCTGTTTTAGCTGATTATGGCTTTACTCACTGTCGTTTAGGGATTGATCAAAACAATCCTTTTGGACTTCATTTCTGGAAGAAAAATGATTTTAAAACCATCCAGGAAGTTCAAAGAGACAATGGTGTCATTGTCATAGCACAAAAGGAGCTGAACTTATGATCACATCCATGATTTCTCTCTCTTATGTTTATGGTGCTGAATTGATGCTGATTCTCTGGTTTGTGTGTGCTCTTGTTTATGTGATTGGCTGTCTTATGATCAAAGCCAATCGTAATCACATCAAATCCATTCTATTAGGTTTATTCTGTGCTGAAATCCTGATCGATATCACATGGGCAATACTCTATTATGATCATGGTTCTTATGTCAATCATGGCATTGGTGCAGCCTATGGACTTTTGCTTTGGCCATGTCTGATGATAATGACAGCACTTGCAATCACACTCAAAAATCAGACAAAAAAGGAGATTCCACAATGAACAATCAGACTCACTATCTTCCCCTGTTTATGAGCATTGGCATCAGTTGTGGTGTTGCCATTGGTGCTGCCTGCAACAACATGCCCGTCTGCATGAGCATTGGACTTGGTGCTGGTGCATGTTTAGGTGCAGTTTTAGATCATTTAAACAGAAAAAAATAACGTCATAGAAAGGAGTATTTTATGGAACATTTATTTGTCCATGCTCTGTTATGGAGAGTTGATTTAGAATCAGGGACTCAATACAATGAAAGACTTGATCACATGTTTCTTGAAGAACCTGATTCAGAATTCTTATTGATCTTGGAAAATAATTCCGGAGATAACGATGCAACTTATCGTTCTTTGTTTAATTTTTCATATCGAACAGATGAATTCAATGCATCGACCTTTCATCAGACACTTATGGAAAGATTGAGATTCATTTTAGATTCTAAAGCCATTTCAAAGAAAGAATTTAAAGAAAAGTGTCAGATGTTATGGGAAAATTTACCAGAACATCTTCAATCAGATGAAATCAGAAACTTTATTGAAAATGAAATTGTGTTGAACATCGAAGATTTTCTGATTGAAGATCCAACTCCTCAAGTTAAATTTGATCCAAATCCAAAGAAAAAAAAGCGTTCAAAAGACAACAACCTGCAAGCTTACAGTATTTTCATTGTCTTTTTGCTCTGGTCATTCATGTATTTGATTGCACCTCAATATCTCTATCTCACGATTGTTCCAGGTATCTATTTTGCATACAACGTATCTGCTACACTTTCTTCTATTCCAAAGAAAGACAAGAAAAAGAAAGCAGATGTATCTCAAGAACGACCTGAAATCATTCAGACCTATCTGAACAATCTGGCTATTATCAATCAGATGACGTTGAATGATTATGACGATAAAGAAAAAGTAAAAAGATGCAACAAACTGGCTGCTCAAAACCGTAAAATTGCAACAGACATTGAAAAGAAACATCCAGAATATAAGAAGGAATTCGCAAAACTGTTGTCTCACCGCAATCCAAAGGTTCGTCTTCAGGTTGCCCACCATATGCTGGAAGTGATGACTTATTCAACGGAAATCAATCAATTCTGTATGGATGAAATCAATCAAATCGTTCTGAAAAAACCAGCCACCGAAAACGCCGGAAACAAACAATGGATCAAAGACTGGTATGATGATCATCCAGATCACAGATCGCTATAAAAAGACAAAAAAGCCTCTTTACGAGGCTTTTCATATGAACTGGTGCCGCATGGCAGAATTGAACTGCCCGCTCATCCTTACCATGGATGTGTGTTACCACTATACCAATGCGGCATGCATCTATTATATCAAAATGAAACAAGAAAACAATATTTTTATAAAGGATGCCCTATGTGACCATAGGGCATCTTTTTATATTTTCTTCATTCTTTGGTGTTTTTTTGGAAGTTTTTGTTTCAGAAGTTCAGTCAGTGCTGCTTCTGATGCTTTGTTGAACTGAATGCTGAAGTTGCTTTCTTCAACTTTGTCTTTGACTTTTTCTCTGCATACAACATACAGAACACAGTGTTTAGCGTCTGTTTTGATGTCATAATGAGCGACTGTTTCATAAGGAACATGAATGCCATTGTAGACAAAACCACTCTGTCCTGCCCCTTCTTTCAGAAGCAGAAACATGGCAACCATGCACATCATCGCAACAGAGCGAATCAGATCCAGGATATCCTGAAATCCCAGAAACAATGTCATGATGCTTGCCGCAAGACAGAACAGAATGAAAATACGATATCCATTCAAAAACTTGCCTGCAATGTCAATCAGCTTTCTTTGGTTGATGACTTTCTTTCCCATCCATAAGGATGCGCCAAGAAAGATTGCTGTCAAAATAAGATTAAAAATCTGCATTAGTAACCTGCCTCCTTCATCATAATGATCACATGAATACGATCTTCAATATGGCAATAATCCTGCATGACATGGGATGCACACAGACGCGCATCACTTCTGCAATCTACGCAGAAGCCTGTTTTTGTACATGGTGTATCCTGCTTCAGTCTGAGACAATTTGCCGGTGAAGCCATCGTCTGAATGCGTTTAATCGCTGCTTCATCATCTTTGACGATCTTGTTGATGCCAGCCAATACGATGACTTTCTTCGGACCATAAATCATCGCAGCAACACGGTTGCCATTGCGGTCCACATTGAACAGTTTTCCTGTCATGGTCAGTGCGTTGGTGCTTGTGATGTAGACATCAGCACTGAATGCCTTTCTGAACACATCATGTACATCATTCGTATGATAACGGTCCAGGTAAGTAATTTCTGTGTTGTGTTCAAGATAGTCAATAACACCTGTTTCAAACAATGTCATTGATCCACCCACTGAAACTGTATCACCCTTTTTGATCATGGACTGAATCAAGGAAAGAGCTTCTTTTTCATCTTCAACAAGTGTACATCCAAAATGACGTTCTTCCAGATGTTTCTTGGTTGTTTCTGCATGTTTTCTTAAAATTGCATCTGTAAATCTATCCATAATTACTCCTCTGCATTCATTTTTTCTAAAGCACGTTTAAACTGTGTTTCATACAGTTCGGTATAGGTTCCACCCAGCTTTACCAGTTCATCATGCTGGCCGCGTTCTACAATTGTTCCCTCTTTCAGCACCAGAATTTCATCACATGCCAGCACTGTACTTAAACGGTGGGCAATGATAATGCTGGTCTTGGTTTCGATGAGCGGATCAATTGCGCTTTGAATCAGATCTTCGCTGATGGAATCCAGTGATGAGGTCGCTTCGTCGAAAATCAGGATAGCCGGATCTTTCAAAAGCACTCGGGCAATGGAAAGACGCTGTTTTTCACCACCTGAAAGTTTAAGACCGCGGTTACCGACCATGGTGTTGTATCCCTCTGGCTGTCTTGAAATAAAGTCATGAATGTTGGCCTTCTTGCAGGCTTCCACAATCATTTCTTCAGTTGCCTTTGGATTGGCATATTTCAGATTCTCCAGAACGGTTCCGTTAAAGAGATAGGTTTCCTGTGATACCAGACCAATCTGAGTTCTTAAGAAGGCCAGATCGAGTTGACGCACATCCACTCCATCAAAGCATACTTCACCAGAAATGACATCATAGATACGTGGAATCAGATTGATGATTGTACTTTTACCCGATCCTGATGGACCTACAATCGCAATGCTCTTGCCTGGTGTCAGATCAAAGGAAATGTCCTTTAAAATCTGACGTTCAGGTTCATAGTGGAAACATACATTCTTGAATTCGATCCCGCCTTCAACATGATCCAATACAACTGGATGTTCCTGATTTTTAATTTCAACTTCCATATCAAAATAATCAAACAGACGCTGAAACAAACTAAGTGAACGAATCCAGTCCACACTCAGATTCAATAATGAATTCACTGGTGAATACATCTTTCCAAGCAGTGAAACCAGTACTGTAATATCCCCTACAGTCAATGACGCATCATATTTCATCATGAGTACACCACCCACCAGATAAATCAGCATAGGACCCACTGTTGCCACTGTACTCAGTACAAGACGGAACCAGCGGCCTGCCATGCTTTCCTTCAGGTTAAGTGAAACCATCTTTTTGTTGATCTGTTCATAATGAAGAGCTTCTTCTTCCTCTTTGTTGAAAAGTTTGACTAAAAGCTGTCCACTGACCGATAAAGTTTCATTCAGAATACCATTGATTTCATCCTGACACTTCTGTGATTCATTGGTGATTTCCCAGCGTGTCTTCCCTACTTTTTTCGTTGGAATCATAAACAGCGGTACAATCACAATCCCCACCAGTGCCAATACCACATTTTTCTGGAACATCGCAATCAGTGCTGCAACCAGTGTAATGGAATTGGACAGAATCGATGTCATGGTGTTTGTGATAATGGATTGTACACCGGAAATATCCGATGTCATGCGTGTAATGATATCCCCTTGTGAGTTGGTTGTAAAGAATCGATGACTCATCTTCTGCAGATGACGATACATCTGATTGCGCATATCAAAGGTAATATGCTGGGCAATCCATGAATTCAGATAATTCTGCAGCACTCCAATCAACTGAGCCCCTAATGTAACAATCAAAGACAGGAAAATCAATTTGATAAGCATCGGAAGATTCTGCTGAATCAGACCTTCATCAATCATTCTCCCTGTAATAATCGTAGGCAACAGACCCAAAACAGAAGACAATCCAATCAGAATCAGGACAAGTGTCATCTGCAAGGCATAAGGCTTCAGATAGCCTAGAATACGGACCAGAAGTTCTTTGGTTACTTTTGGTTTATTTTTAATTTCTTCATCGCTTAAATAGCGATTTCCTCTTGTTGCACGCTGTGACAAACTGCATCACCTCTTTCTTCTATTATAACGATTTTAGACCTGGAAACCAAAAGAAAACTGTAGTTGCCTACAGCTTCTTTAACGTTCTTGTTGCGACAAGGTCGCAGTCTAAATCACAGATGTTGTGAATCAATACCTGATTGCACTGCACAGGTGCTTCAATGGTTGTGTTTTCAATCACTTTCATCACATCAAACATCTTCTCTTTTGGTACAGGTACACTGCTCATCACTGGGCAGCGCGCAATGGATGCACCTTTGATACGAACTGTACTTGTAATCATACGCATTGGATGAAAGATTTCATTTTCTGCATAGACGACACCACGGGGACAACTGTTACCTGTGACAATCAGTTTGTCATTGTTTTGTTCTATTTTTAATGTACATCCTTTCGGACAAGTAATACAGATCATTTCCATTATGCTTTCACCTCCACCACAAGTGGTCCATCACATTCATCAAGCCACTGTTTTTTGATGGTGATTTCTTCCATGATGGAAGGAATCAGTGCAGGTTTCTTTAAAGTTCTGATGATTTGATTGTTGCAGGAAATTTCAATCGTACAGTTTTTCAGTGGAGATTTCACACGATAAAAGAGTTTTGTATCGGATGGATGCAGTTTCTGAGGCAGAATGTAACTCAGCTCACCCTTTGCGATGACATCAATCATTTTATCTGCTGGTTGAATCTGATGCAGATAATCGGCAGCTGCCTTGCCTGCTCTTTGACCTTCGGCATACACAAAATCCACCAGATCATGCACATGCAGTGAATTGCCGCAGGCAAAGATGCCTTCAATGCTTGTCATGCATCGTTCATCCACAATCGGACCTTTCGTTCTTGGATGCAAAACAGCACCAGCATCTTCCAAAAGACTGTTTTCTGGAATCAGACCGACAGACAACAGGACCGTATCGACATCAAAGACTTTTTCTGTACCTGCAATCGGCTGCAGTTTCTCATCCACCTGTGAGAGCACAACCTGTTCAACACGATGATGCCCTTTGATGTCAGTAATCGTATGAGAGAGATACAAAGGAATATTGAAATCATCCAGACACTGTTTCAGATTGCGTGGCAATCCATTGGAATATGGCATCAGTTCCGCTACAGCGACAACTTCAGCCCCTTCCAGTGTCATACGACGAGCCATAATCAGCCCAATATCACCTGACCCTAAAATAAGCACTTTTTTGCCGACCAGCCAGCCATCAATGTTGAGATAACGCTGCGCAGTTCCCGCAGACATGATTCCTGCAGGACGTGTTCCAGGCAGCTGGATTGCACCACGGCTTCTTTCACGACATCCTGTCGCAAAGACAATCGCTTTGGCCTGTATTTTCTGTAAGCCATATTTTGATGAACTGCATGTAACAACACGGTCTTGACTCACCGATAAAACCATGGTTGACGTCTGAATTTCAATTGGTGTCTGTTCAACCAGATCAATGCATTTCTGAGCATAGGCAGGTCCACTCATTTCCTGATGAAAGGTATGCAGACCAAACCCTGTATGAATACACTGATTCAAAATACCCCCGGCATCTTCTTCTTTTTCAAGAATCAGAATCTCTTCAACCCCATTCTGATATGCAGCCAAAGCACTGGAAAGTCCGGCAGCACCAGCACCAATGATAACTAAATCTTTCTTGATCATGGCTCTACCTTCTTTCCATCAGGATGTTGGATCCTGTTTCTTCCAGTGTGATTTCTGACAAATCTTTATTCAGTTCTCTGACTAAAATAGCCATAATCAAAGGTTCACAGAAACCACCCTGACAACGTCCCATACCAGGACGCAGACGACGTTTGATGGCACCTACTGTTACAGCTGGTGTATTGCGATGAATAGCTTCTACAATTTCACCTTCACTGATGCTTTCACAGCGGCACACAATGTGTCCATAACGTTCATCTTCTTTGATTTTATTCTCACGTTCTTCTTCACTCATTTCGCTTAACATTCTTTGACGTTTAATGAGGGGTGGAAGCGTTTCTTTTTCATTTAATGTTATTTTCTTTGAAATCAAATGTTCAATCACATATTCACTGATTGCAGGAGCTGAGGCAATGCCTGGACTTTCAATTGCACCTACGTGAATGAAATTGTCATTTTTCTCATCTTCTTTGATCACAAAATCATGTGTACTTCCTGCAGGACGATTTCCTGAAAAAGTACGAATAACCTGATGCATCGGTACATCTTTAACCAGCTTATTAACCTGAGATTTTACCGAATCCAGACCTGATTTTGTCGTAGCCAGATCATCTTTGTCTTCAATAAAGTCACTGGTTGGTCCTAAAAGCAGGTTGTCATGAATTGTGGGTACCAGTAAAACACCCTTCCCCTTAGCTGATGGCACAGGAAAGAGAATGTGATTTACGACTGGTTTTTTCATATGATCCAGTACAAAATATTCACCACGTCGTGCTTTTATAGTAAATCCTGGCTCATCGTTGACCATTTTAGCGATTTCATCCGCATGTACACCTGCACAATTGATGATCATTTTACTTTGGAAGTATCCTTTTGTGGTCAAGATGTCATAATAATCTTCTTTTTTCTCAATGGAAAGCACTTTGGTGTTCAAATGCAGATCAACAGAACGTTCAATCGCATTGTCCATCAGAACAGTTGCCACTTCCCAAGG
>JAFYOL010000145.1 GCA_017560205.1 Erysipelotrichaceae bacterium
ACATTGATAAAGCTGATATCATTAAGGGTCCAAACATCAAACCATTCCCTGTAAAAAAACCTCTGGCTCCAATTCAGAGTGAAGTCATGCTGAAACTGGAAGACAACATTTCAACTGACCACATCATGCCTGCTGGTGCCAGCATTCTCCCATATCGAAGCAACATCGAGAAACTCTCAGAGTTCTGCTTCCATGTTGTTGACCCTACTTTCCATGATCGTGCATTATCCAAAGGCTCTGGTTTGATTGTAGCCGGTGAAAACTATGGTCAGGGTTCAAGTCGTGAACATGCTGCATTAACAGTCATGCATTTGGGTATTGAAGCTGTTATCGCAAAGAGCTTTGCCCGCATTCATCGTCAGAACCTCATCAACAATGGTGTTCTCCCTCTGACATTCAAAAATGCCGATGATTACAACACAATTGCACAAGGTGATGTTCTTGAAATCATGAATGCAACTGAAATCGAAATAAATCAGGATCTCACTGTCCTCAACAAGACGACTGGAAATTCATTGATTGTTTCTCATCATTTAACTCAAAAAGAAATTGATATGATCAAAGAAGGCGGTTTACTCAATCAGCTGAAAAAACAGTTAAAGGTTTCTCAATAGAGAAACCTTTTTTCCTTGATAAATAGAAAAAAGACCTTCATTGAGGTCTTTTTCTTAAAATGGCGTCCCCGGAAGGATTCGAACCTTCGACCGCACGCTTAGAAGGCGTGTGCTCTATCCAGCTGAGCTACGAGGACATCGTGCTTAAAGAGTATATCAGACAACATCACCTTTTGCAAGCACTTTTATAAAATTTCTACATTACCAGACACTTTTTATATAACACTCCTGATTTAAGCATTCAGGAAGCATTGAATTGTATACACCCGATGACTTTAAAACATGTCTACCCTGTTCATCATAACGCAGTACACTTAATTTACCTTCTTCAATCACAAAAACAGACACAGTTGAAGCTTGATCAACCTGTGATTCTGAAGTGCTGTAACCAGATAAATAACCTGCATTCATATAAGTGAAATTCAATACTTTTTCTACAGGTTCTGATTTAGGTTGACCATATTTCGCTACATGCAAAAGATCACCCTTCTGCAGATATACACTTGCACCCCCCAGATAATCATCATAACCATTGGAATGGTTATGTCCATACAGATAAACAATGTTCAATCCTTGTTCAGCAGCATGATGAATCACATCAAAAATAAGTTCAGCATATTGTCCATCGGAATCATAGAAAGTACGCATCGAATAGTGCAATGGCATATGCGACGCAATAAATAAAACTCTGGTATCCTTTGTCTCAACTTTATGTTGAAGATATGCATTTAATGTCTCTGCACTCTCGACAATCACATCATCATCCTTTGCACAAAACGGCATCATCGTTTCATGAAGCATAAAAACACTGTATTGATCATCTTCAATCACAGTATCATGAAATAAAGATACATCATCATGATTCCCCTGCACAAAAATGAGTTTTTCTGATGAAACAGAATCAGAAACAAGTTCTTTCATTAAACGCATGGATTCTGTTGTATTGTGATCATCATATTCATAATCACCACAGAAAATCATACGATCAATATCATATCCAGCTGATACAACACGATGAGTCAATTTCTTCAACGAATTATCTGTATAAGATGAGATCTGATCCTGCTGAAAATCTGATCCTGCGACCAGAACAACACGCTCACCCTTATCAACAACACAGCCAAAAAGAAGTCCACAAAGACTCATCATCATAATCATTTTCATTACAGACTTCATTTACATCACTCCAAAAAGAAAATCGCAGAAATCTGCGACTAATAAAAGCTAAAAAGTGGTAAATCACTTTCAATATCATGACGAAATACGCGAACTTCATGTTCGTCAATTTCAACAGTTGCATAGGATGGACACGACCCATCACGATTATGTGACAAAGAACCCGGATTAATAAAACGGATTCCATCTACAATACGATCCGAAAAAACATGTGTGTGACCATAAAATACCATGTTGCAGCGTTCACTCTTTGCCTTTTCAACAAGGCGATCAATACTGAACATTGTTGCATAACGATGTCCATGAATCAGAAGGATACGATGACGAGGCGTATTAATCACTATTGAATTAGGGACATTGGCATAATCATTGTTTCCACAGACGACTGAAAACTGCTGCAGATATCCTAATGGAATCTCAAAATCACCGCAATGAAAATAACCATCTGCCTGTTGATGGGCATTCAGTACTTCCTGAATTGGTTCTATGCGTCCATGATTGTCACTTACAACTACAAACTTCAACATGTTTATCACCGTTGTCATTATACACAACTTTCTTTTAATCGGAAAGATTTATTTCATTGAGGATCAAGTCGTTCAGGTTAATTTTCTCAACAATGACATCACTGACTACAATTTCTACTTCTGAAGCATCTGTATACTGCTTTAATGAATGAAGAATCGGCAAGAT
>JAFYOL010000146.1 GCA_017560205.1 Erysipelotrichaceae bacterium
CTTTCAGTTGGAGAGCACAGTGCCCTGATTCACCTTTAAATGTCACATTTACTTCCTTTCCTGATGCACACATCATTCCTTTTCTGACATAAAAGCCTGTTTCATCCATCGGAAAACAATGCAAAGCTACTGCTTCATCCGGACATATCCTTAAAAAAGCTGGATCATTTAATACATTCAAAGCACCTGACCCTGTTTCTTCAGAAGACTGAAACACCAGCAAGACATTTACTGGAAAATCATTCTGAGAGTTAAGATACTCTGAAACACCACATACCATACTCATATGTCCATCATGACCACACACATGTCGCACTTGATTCCCTGCTGGAAGACCATCCATTTCAGCACGAACCATGACTGTCTTTTCCTTTTTATAATCATAAAACACATAAAGTGAACACCCATCATGTCCCTCAATCATAGAACCATGATGTTCACAAAGAACATCTTCTAAAATCTGTTTTGTCTTAAACTCCTGACCCGACATTTCAGCATTTTCATGCAGCAGTTTTCTCAATTCCTTCAGATTCATAACTTCCTCCTAACTCAGGATATGAAAAAAAACTGCAGTTCACTACAGTTCTTCATTCTTTAAATAATCGACACACATTGAAATAAATTGTGAGTTGGTCGCTTTTGCCTTGTCCATACGTATCGTACCTTTGAAAAAATCATACAGTAATGTCTGTTCACAATGTTTAAACGCAAGTTCAATCGCATGGCGAATTGATTTCTCAACAGCACTGGCAGTTGTGTGATGCTGAAGCGCTAATAAAGGATACAGATACTTTGTGACTCCTCTTTTATAGTCATCATGATAATAACAATTCGTGATTGCTTCCTGAATATAGGAAAATCCCTGAACAGAATTCGGAATTCCTAAAGTATGAAGCAGTTCTGCAATTCTTTTTGTCAAAAATACGTTCTCATGATGTGTCTTTACTTCAATGATACTTTGAAACAATTCATGAAAAGAGACTGGTTCAAGAAAATAATGCGATATTTCAAACTGAAACAACATCTGAAGGACTTCTTCTTCCATTTCTGAAGAAACAAAAAAAGTGGAGATTTTCATTTGATCTGCCTCTGATAAAAGTTCATATACACTGACATCTTCCGTCTGCTTTAATTCATATTTTAAAATCAAAGCATCAAAACTCTTCTGTTTCATCTGCAAAAGACAGTCAGCACTATCAAAGGCAAAGAAAATTTCCATTCCCCGGTGAATACAGCGATCTATTTTGAACAGGTGGTTGGACTGTGCAACTAAAACCTGATACAATCTCTTTCCCCTACTTCAACCTAACCATTCACCACAACGTTTATTATACCCTTTTAAAAGATAAAAAGAAATCGCAGAACTGCGATTTCTTCTTTAAGCATGTTTTTTCAAATCAATCATGAATTTAGTTCCCTGATGCAAAGTACTTTCTACTTTAATTTCACCATTTAACAGAAACAGACCATGTTTGACAATGGATAAACCAAGACCTGATCCTTCAATCTGCTGGGAATGACTTTTATCTGAGCGATAAAAACGTTCATAGATACGCGGCAGATCTTCTTCTGAGATTCCGATACCAGTATCTTCAATTTCAATGTGAACGCAATGCAGATTTTCCGATAAACGCACAATCAATGTTCCATTGACCTTGTTGTATTTCACTGCATTTTCAATCAGATTGTACAGGATTTCTTCTGTGACAGATACAATTCCTTTCGCAATGACATCCGTCAATTCAAGCTGAACAGTGATGTTTTTCTTTTCTATCTGAGATTCAAGATGCTCCAGAACAGATTCAATGACAGCACGAAGATTGACATCTTCCAGCTGAAATGGAAGCTTAGATTCGTCCAGACGTGATATTTTAATGATATCTTCAATCTTATGGAAAAGATTGCGGCTTTCATCATAAATCTTCTGGGCAAACACTGGAATATCTTCATCTTTAACCAGACCATTGGCCATAATTTCCGCATAACCTGAAATTGAAGTCAACGGTGTTTTCAGTTCATGAGATACATTGGCACTGAATTCTTTACGCATGGCTTCATGACGCTCCAGATTTTCCAGCAAGGGTTCAAGTTCTGGATATACTTTGTTTTCTTTTGGATGATCAAAATCAATCTGATTGATGGGCTGAATGATTTTCTGTGTAAATTTACGCGAAAACTGGACTGCCGCCACCAAAACAAGAAGCACTGCAATTGTTGTCACAAAAAGTCCGGAACGGAAAACTGCATTCAAAGAATGAGTTTCTGATGCAATGCGCAGACAAATGCCATTTCCCAAAACAACTGCATAATAGTAGGTCTGGGTATCCTGAGAAGCTGAAAAACGAAGACTGCGTCCTTCCCCCTTTTCAAAAGCTCTCTGGACTTCAGGACGATTCAAATGATTCTCTAAAGTCAAAGAATCCTTGATGGAGTCATAAAGGACCGTACCATCCGACTCGATCAGCGTAATTCGTGATTCTGAGAAGACACTCATCTGTGAAAAAGCATCTGTATCTTCTTTCAGAATCAAAGAAATCTGTGATGCAATTCCTTTTACTTCACGATCCAGTGAAGCCATCATAGACCAGTACAAGGAAATTCCGCTGCAGATATAGGTAATCAGTACAACCAGCACACTGATGATCAGCATGTTGTTTCGAATCTTCTTTTCCATCAGTCAATCAACTTATATCCTACACCACGAATCGTTTCAATGTAGGTTTCTGCCTTGCCAAGTTTAGAACGCAATGTACGAATATGAACATCCACTGTACGTGATTCTCCATAATAGTCATAACCCCAGATTTCATCCAGCAGCATATCACGGCTGCAGACCACACCTGGATTTTGCATCAATTTCTTCAACAGTTCATATTCCTTTAATGTCAGTGCAATTTTCTCATTTTCCACCATAACAATATGTTTGGAAAGATCCATTTTCAGATCACGGAATACAAGCACATCAGATGTTTCTTTTGACGTTCTGCGAAGTACCGCTTTAATACGCGAAATCAGTTCCAGCATGGAAAATGGTTTAGTGATGTAATCATCAGCACCACTATCCAACCCAAGAATCTTATCCATTTCTGAAGATTTCGCAGTCAGAATAATCACCGGTATATCTTTTGTACGCTTGTTTTCTCTTAAACGTTTCAATATATCCATACCACTCTCATCCGGAAGCATGAGATCCAATAAAATCAATTCTGGAATCTGATGATTCAACAATGCATCCAGCTGAACCCCATTGGATACTCCACTTGCTTTGTATCCAGTTGAATTCAGTGTATATACAATCAGTTCCTGAATGTTCAATTCATCTTCAACACAAACAATCATGTCATTCACCTCACAGTAAAGTATAAAAGAATGGACTTTTCTTCTCAAGTCAAGCTGATGAATTTAAACAAACTTTAACACAAGATAGTGACGAATTAAGAGATTAATTCGTCATCTTTATCATAACTCAAGCTATGACCTGAACTGTATCTTGCCAGTCCAGTATCTTACAGAGAGTCTGCTTCCTGCTTGTAAGCCTGCATCGAAACATCTTTTCTGTAAGAATCATATCGATAAGAAATCA
>JAFYOL010000147.1 GCA_017560205.1 Erysipelotrichaceae bacterium
ATGTTCATGCCCACAATCGCAATGTTCTTCATGATGATGATGATGTTCATGGCCACAGTCACAATGTTCTTCATGATGATGGTGTTCATGGCCACAATCGCAATGTTCTTCATGATGATGGTGATGGTGTTCATGTCTTTCGATTTCAGCATCTGGTTCAATCATATGAACGATTTTCTCAATTTGAGGGTACACTGTCTCCAGAATTGTTTCATCACAATGGAAGGTCAGCTTTTCTGACATGAAGTTATAGTTTACATCACTCAGATTAGAGATCTTTTTAATTTTATCTTCAATTTTAGCTGCACAGTTTGCACAGTCTACTTTCTTGATTTTTAAAGTTACTTTCATAAGTCACCTCTATATATGAATAGTTGTTCATATATTATTATATTCTGATGATGATATGTGTCAATCCATATCACTAGAAAAGGCGGATTTCTCCGCCTTCGATTGTATTAATGTCTGTTTTCCATAATTGTAAACACAATCTTCTTTTTTAATCTTACTCTGAGATTGTCAAACTGTTTACGAGTTATACCCATCATTTGAGCAGCTTCTTCGTAAGTCAGTTTTTCATTCATCAGTGACCACACCATTTTTTCTTTTTCACTCAATGACATCAGCATATCTCTTAATGCTTCTACCAATTCTGCATAACGCCATTCATATTCTGGCTGATAAAATGCATTCTTGGGATCGATCAAGTCAATCAAAGAGCCGCCTGCATCTTCATTGACACAGCTGTCGAGTGAAACGAACCTAATTCCTTTTGTGCTGCGTTGATGTACACGGTTTCGATTACCAATACGATTTCGTACTCCGTTTACTAAGTAAGTAAGAAATCGACAATCCTGATCCTCACGGTAACTTTCCACAAGTGAAAGCAGTAAAATTCTGCATTCCTGCTGAAGGTCTTCTTTTGATGAAATTCCATCAGGTTCAATATACCTTGCCATGAGGTAATTCATATATTGTTCGTACTTCTGAAGTATCAGTTGTAGTGCAGTTGCATCTTTCGTACGTACCATATACAACAATTCGTAGTCATTCAGTGAATACAAGGTGTCTTTCATTCTGCATCCCCTTCCCAATGGAAAAGAATTGTCAGAGTGGGTTGCGTTTACTTAAAATCTCATAAAGACAGATTGCTGTTGCAACAGATGCATTCAGTGAAGTTACACTTCCATGCATTGGAAGCATAATTTTCTGATCACAGTGTTCCAGCACAAGACGAGAAATACCCTTGCCTTCAGAACCAATTACCAGTACCACTGGAGTGTCATACTTTGGTGCACGATAATCCACGGCATGACGAGCATCTGTACCATAGACCCAGAAGCCTTTTTCTTTCAGTGTTTCCAGTGTCTGCGTCAGGTTGACTGCTTCATGCACAGGAATAGTTTCAATTGCGCCTGTTGATACTTTCGCTACAGTTGGGCCTAATTTTACTGAGTTGTTCTTTTTAATAATGACACCATCTGCACCTACTGCATCACAGGTTCTTAAAATTGCACCCAGATTGTGCGGGTCTTCAAGCTGGTCCAGCATCACCAGAAGCGGCAGTTTGCCATATGGGATTCTGTCCAGAATTTCCTGAAGAGAATAAGTGCGATATTCCTCAATTTCTGCAATCACGCCCTGATGTCTTCCACCCTCTGCCATCGCATCCAGTTTCTTTCGATTCAGCCACTCGACTTTACAGTTTGCTTTTTTGGCAGCTTGTATCAGATTCTGATCTTTCATTCCTTCCAGAAGGAACAGTTTCCCCACGGATTTGCCTGAATTCAGACGTTGCATGACCATATTCTTTCCATAGATATATTGTGCCATATTATTCCTCCATCATGGTCCTAATCTTGTCCCAAAATTGTCCTAATCTTGTCTCATTTTTTTCAAGATGCCAGTAACCGATCACTGCTTCGATTCCAGTTGAAGTGCGATAAGTCTGTACATCTGTGTTTTTTGGTACACTGCTGGACTTGAAATTTCTTCCTCTGCGATAGATTTCCAGTTCATCTTCTGTAAAGAATCCTTCATTTTCCAATGTATGGAAGAAATGAGCCTGAGCTTTTGCGCTGACATAACGAATGCTTTCACGCTGAAGATCTTTCGCTCTTCCATAGCCTTTTTCAATCAGGTGTTCTCTGACCAGAAGCGAGAAAACCGCATCACCCAGATAAGCTAGTGTACTGCCTGAACATTCGCTGACTTTCATTTAGAGAATTCCTCTTTCAATCAGCTGAGCACGCACTTCATCTGCCTTGGCAAAATCCTTCTGAGCCTTGGCATCCATCCAAGCCTGATACAGTGCACGATCATCTTCAGAAAGTGTCAGAACAGGAATCATAACTCCCAGGATTTCCAGCATTTTTCTTAATGAATAAACGGCAGAAGTCAGTGCTTCAAAATTTACTTCTCTTGTACGGCACAGTGTATTCAGTTTCTTTACTTCTTCAAAAATCACGGCATAGGCATTTGGTGTATTCATGTCCTGGTTCATTGCGTCGATGAACTTTGCATAGCCTTCATCCAGAACTTCAGATGCATCTGCATTCTGCAGCGCAATCTTCAGTTCAGCCTGTTTCAATGCCATTTTTACTTTATTCAATTCCGTTTTTGCAGTTTCGATGGTTTCATCAGAGAAATTCAGTTCTCCTCTGTAATGAACACTCAACATCAGCCATCTTACAACATCTGCACCCAGCATTTCGATTACGTCTTTTGCCCATCTGACATTACCTAATGACTTTGACATCTTCTGACCATCAATATTGATCATGGCATTGTGCATCCAATAATTTGCGATGGCATGGTGATGGCAAGCCTGTGACTGTGCCACTTCATTTTCATGATGAGGGAATCTGAGGTCCATTCCTCCACCATGGATATCAATCTGACCACCAAAGACATTGTCAATCATGACAACACATTCAGTATGCCATCCAGGTCTTCCTTTTGACCATGGGCTATCCCACTGAATTCCTTCTTCTGTCGCCTTCCACAGTGTGAAATCCAATGGATTGCGCTTCTTTGAGTTTTCTTCAATTCTTGCCCCAACCATCAGATCTTCCAGTTTCTGATGAGAGATTTCACCATAGCTCTTTACAGAATCCACGCTGAAATAAACATCGCCATCCACTGCATAAGCATGATCCAGTTTCACCAGTTCATCAATGAAATTGATAATATCTTCCATTGTTTCTGTTACTTTTGGCTGTGCATACAGAGGCAGTGTATTCAGTGATCCTCTTAACTTCTGGTATGCATCAATATAACGAGTTGTGATGTCCTTTTCAGTAACACCTTCTTCTTTGGCAGTCTTGATGATTTTATCATCCACATCTGTAAAGTTCGATGCATAATTTACAGTATAGCCCTGTGCTTCAAACATTCTTCTTAATGTATCAAAGACAATCAGTGGTCTTGCATTCCCAATGTGTGCATGGTTGTATACAGTTGGTCCGCATACATACATGCTGACTTCATTTTCACGGATTGGTTTGAATTCTTCAATTTTATTTGATTTTGTATTGTATAGTTTAATCATAAAATTTCCTTTCTTCATGACAAATAAAAAGCGCCTCACAAAGAGACGCATCCTGCGTGGTTCCACTCTTTTTCGAACATTTGTTCCTTTAGACCCATAACGCCGGTATGCGTTCAATCCTACTTGATTCAGACTGACCCTCCAGAATGCACTTCAGAATGACCTTTCGTTCCCTTTTCACCAAACAGGGACTCTCTGTACAGAATTTTCATCCTTACTCTTTCTGTCATTGGTTTAACAGGTACAGTATAACAGATTTTTCTTATTTCGTCTTTCTTTTTTATTCTGGACCCAAATAATGATATAATAGAAAAAAACAAGGAGTATCACCATGAAAAAACGTTATTTCAACAAAACAGATGCTGAGACATCTTTGCTTGGATTTGGATGCATGCGTTTTCCTGTCAAGGAAGACGGAAGCATTGATGAAGAGCTGACATTTAAAATGCTGGATGAAGCATACAATCGAGGCGTCAACTATTATGACACTGCTTACCCATATCACGGTGGAGAAAGTGAAAGAGTTGTCGGTAAATGGCTGCAGACAAAAGACAGAGATTCTTTGTATGTTGTATCCAAAATGCCAATCTGGAAACTGGAAACACCAGAAGATTTCGATCGTATCTTAAATGAACAGCTGGAAAAACTGCAGACTGACCATCTTGATTTCTATTTGATGCATGCATTAAATCAGGAAAGATGGGCTACAGTAAAAAACTTTGAACTGCTGGAAAAAGCTGAAAAGGCTCGTGCTGAAGGCAAAATCAAACGCCTTGGATTCAGTTTCCATGATGAATATCCTGTCTTTGAAGAAATCATCAATGCCTATGACTGGGATTTCTGTCAGATTCAGTTCAATTACATGGACACTCAGGTACAGGCTGGTCTGAAAGGTTATGAACTGGCTAAGTCCAAAAATATTCCTATGGTGATCATGGAACCAATCAAGGGTGGTCAGCTGGCGAATGTACCTGATGAAATCAAATCTGTGTTCAGAGAAATTCATCCTGACTGGTCGGATGCAGCATGGGCACTTCGCTTTGTGGCATCTTTCGATAATGTGTACTGTGTCCTCTCTGGTATGAGCAACTTTGAACAGACACTGGATAATCTGAACACATTTGAAAACTTTGAACCATTCACAAAAGAAGAATTCGCAGCCGTTGCCAAGGCAAAAGACTTGTTTGATGCTCGCGTACAGGTACCATGCACTGGTTGCCGTTATTGTATGCCATGTCCATTTGGCGTCAACATCCCACATTGCTTCAGAGTTCTGAATGATTCACACATCTACAATCAGATGGAAAGCGGACGTAAACAGTATGCTTCCATGGATGGCAAAGCTGAACTTTGTCAGAAGTGCGGTGCCTGCATGGTTGAATGTCCACAGCA
The DNA here is from genome assembly GCA_017560205.1 of Erysipelotrichaceae bacterium. Classification (GTDB taxonomy): domain Bacteria; phylum Bacillota_I; class Bacilli_A; order Erysipelotrichales; family Erysipelotrichaceae; genus RGIG1896. The sequence goes on from JAFYOL010000147.1 coordinate 4,943, forward strand.
CATTGAAATTCCAACAATGCTGGAAAAAGTAACTGAACAGCTCGGTTAAAAACACAAAAGGCGATGGATATCGCCTTTTTAATTTGTCTCATTTTCAGAAGATTCTTCTTCTGGTTCTTCTGTTGGTTCCGGTGTTGGATCTAAAGTTGTCTCTGGTGCAGGTTCCGCAGATGATTCCGGCGTTGGATCTAAAGTTGTCTCTGGTGTAGGTTCCACAGATGGTTCCGGTGTTGGTGTTGGAACGATTGTCCCCTGCTGCACCTGTGGAGTTGGTGTTGGTGTCACTTCAACTTCAGGCGTCGGATCAATCACTTCAGGTGCATAGAATGTAAATGTGCACACACTTTCAACTGACTGCTGACGGGAATGATCCATGGTCAAAGCTTTTACAGAAACCGTATAAACTGCCTCATGGACAAAACGATTCAATGAAAGACGAACACCCAAGTCTGCCACATTGGCAACATATCCGATTTCAGGAATTTCAATCGTGTAATAATCAGCACCCGACACTTCATTCCATGTAACAATCACTTCACTTTGAATGTTGACTGTCAGATTTTCAACCGATGATAAAGGTTCATTTTCTTTTTTCTTCAGCATTTCAAACTGATTGTATTCATTGTTTCCAGTACCAACCAGTGCCTGATCACGATTTAATGTAACTGTAAAGTCAGGTCCTGCTGCAATACTGATGATATTTTTAAACTCATCCACAAATGCCTGATTATCTGAATTATCTCCACTGGATACAAGGCGTCCAGTGTTCAACAATGCAATGACATGATTGCCTGCAGTTTTGATGGACACAACATCTTTCCAGCTCTCTGTATTCTGACAGACAGGATATGCAGAAGATGCAGTACAGTAAACAGTTCCGGTTTCGGTTAAAGCCAGAACATGAGATTGACCATTGATCAGTTTCTTCACATGTTTCCACTCAACCAGATCTTCCTGATCCACATCAATCTTACCGGCATAAACAATCGTACCATCTGATTTCAGACCCAATGTACTTGATTTAGAAGCAGATACAGAAATAATATCTGTCCACTCTTTCACTTCACACTGACCTTCGCTGTTGTCTCCAAGGCACCCAACTGTACCGTCAGCTTTTAATGCGACCAGATGTTCCGCACCAGCACTGATTTCAATAACACTGCTTAATTCACTTGTCTGAATCTGACCATAACGGTCATTCCCAGTTGCGACAACAGTGCCATCTTTCTGTAAGCCCGCAGAGAAAGCATCACCTGCCGCTATTGCCGCAATGTCTTTCCACGCTTCTACATTGATCTGACCCTGGTCATTGTTTCCGCGACCCTTGACTGTGCCATCCTGATTCAGCACCAGCACAAAGTCTTTTCCTGCAGCCAGACGTTCACTTTCCTTGATGCGATTGTTGACTTCAATTCCATCCAATGTATTGGCTGGCTCCTTCATCATCAGTATAGTTCCCACCAACAGTGCCATTACCACTGCCGCAACAGCCCAGATTCTCCAGTTTGAAAGATAATCCACCCAGGTCATTGTTTCTTCTTCCGGCTCATCTTTTTCATTGACTTTCGTAAACATCTGAGTTTTTTCAATTGATTTTGACTCAACCGGTTTAGCAGTCTCTGTCTTTACAGGAATCACTTCAATCAGTTCTTCCTCTTCTTCTACTTCCTGAAGAGGAACAGCCATTGCATCACTCTTCATTTCTTCAACACTGAGATGGAAAAGCTCTGCCAGAAGCGCAAACTGTTCTTCATTCGGCAGACATCTGCCATTTTCCCAACTCATGTATTCCACAAGTTCCACATGACAAAAAGAAGCAACCTGCTGCTGCGACACATGATAATATCGACGTAACATCGCCAGTTTCTCTGGTAACAGATTCATAAGCTTCTCCTTTCGTTCATGTTTAACTTTTATTTTACAATAAAAGTGTGACTTGTCCAATCACACTTTTCACAAATTCAACACATTTCCTTTATTTCCACTTAAGAAAAAGCTTCCTAAAGCTTTTTGGATAGATTTTCTCATAGATTTCTTCCATCATTCTACGCACATCCAGTGATTCAGTTTCAGGATTCAATGACAACACCATCAACTCATAATCAACATGATACAGATGAACCTGTACACCACTGATCACAAATCCTGCCTTTTGATAGAAATCCAGACGTTTCTGTGAAATCTCATTATAAGCACATTCAGATTCCACAAACAAAGCATCATACTCTCTAAAGTATTCTTTCATTTCACATAGAAACTTTGTCCCTATCCCCTGATTTCGATAGGATTCAATTACCGCAAAATAATCCATCAGTAAACTTTTCTGACATGATTCCAAAATCGCATATCCTTTGATCACATCTTCTTCCAGATAAACCAGACAATGATTCTGATTCTTCTTAAAGCGTGATTCTATAATACTCAATGGTTTTCTTTCATCATCAGGAAAATCATTCATCATATGATTCTGATAGATTTCTCTTAGTTCTTGTTTTGTCATGAAACGTATCATTTTATCACCAGTTTTATTTTAACTCATTTAGATAGAAAAAGAACTCTGATTTCTCAGAGTTCTTTATGTCCGAAATGGTTTTTAAATTACAGTTCAGCGAAGTACTTGATTGTACGAACCATCTGGCTAGTGTAGCTGTTTTCATTGTCATACCAAGAAACAACCTGTACCTGATAAGTTTCGTCATCGATCTTAGCAACCATAGTCTGAGTTGCATCGAACAGTGAACCGTAAGTGATACCGATGATATCAGAAGAAACCAGTTCTTCTTCAGTGTAACCGAATGAAGGGTTAGCAGCAGCCTTCATAGCAGCGTTGATGCCTTCCTTAGTTACGTCAGTACCCTTAACTACTGCAACCAGCAGAGTTGTTGAACCTGTAGGAACAGGAACACGCTGTGCAGAACCGATCAGCTTACCATTCAGTTCAGGAATTACCAGACCGATAGCCTTTGCAGCACCTGTGCTGTTAGGAACGATGTTCACTGCAGCTGCACGTGCACGACGCAGGTCACCCTTACGCTGAGGTCCATCCAGAGTCATCTGGTCACCAGTGTATGCATGAACAGTTGTCATGATACCAGACTGGATTGGAGCATACTTGTTCAGAGCGTTAGCCATTGGAGCCAGGCAGTTAGTTGTGCAGCTTGCTGCAGAAATAACTGTTTCATCAGCTGTCAGAGTTTCGTGGTTAACACCGTAAACGATTGTTGGCAGATCGTTTCCTGCTGGAGCAGAGATAACAACCTTCTTAGCACCAGCTTCGATATGAGCAGATGCTTTTGCTTTAGATGTATAGAATCCTGTGCATTCCAGAACTACGTCTACACCCAGTTCTCCCCAAGGCAGTTCAGCTGCGTTTGCCTTAGCGTAAATTTCGATTTCGTGTCCATCAACAACGATAGAAGTTTCCTTAGCTTCTACTGTATGTCCATGGTAAGGTCCCTGTGCTGAGTCATACTTCAGCAGGTGAGCCAGCATCTTAGGGCTAGTCAGGTCGTTGATAGCTACAACTTCGTAACCTTCAGCACTGAACATCTGGCGGAAAGCAAGGCGACCGATACGGCCAAACCCGTTAATTGCTACTTTTACTGTCATGTTATTAAGTCCTCCTTATGACACATCATCATTATAGAAGTTCAGCCTTAAAAAGTCAATTGTGAAACCACGCACGAAAGCGTTTTGAAAGCATTTTTTATTGTTTTTTCTACTATTGAATTAACAACGCTTTAAAAGAAGGAACGAATAAATCTAAAGACTTGCAAACCTGTTTCTCGTGCCATTCGCTGACGTTGGATTTGCGGCAAAAAGACATGAGTACACATTAAAAAACATGAAATTTCATAATAAAAATTTCCTTTAAAAAGTTGAATAAAACCACTGGACAAAAGAAAATACATATAATACAATGATAACGGTTATCATTATTGGAGGTGATCGTGTGGCCAGATTCTCAACACAGCGTGAAATTATTTCTCAGATTATTCTTGGGGAAGGAAAACACATGACTGCAGAAGAAATCGCGATGAAGGCAAAAAAAGTCAATCCAAAAATTGGCATTGCAACTGTATATCGCAACCTGAATACTTTGGTTGAAGAAGGGAAAATTAAGAAAGTCCGTGACAACAATCAGGGGTTCGTCTACGACAGCAACAATCAGCCGCACTACCACTTTGAATGCACAGAGTGTGGTGCCATGTATGATTTGCCAATCAAATACAACGAAAAACTCGACGACGTGGTACGTCATGAGCTCAAGCTTGATGTCGCTAACCACAAAACTACGTTCTATGGAACATGTAAAAAGTGTTTAATGATGAAGGAGGAAGACACATGGAACTGAAAGGCTCAAGAACTGAAAAGAATTTAGAAATGGCATTCGCTGGAGAAAGCCAGGCAAGAAACAAGTACACTTACTTCGCAATGAAGGCTCGTGAAGAAGGTTACGAACAGATTGCTGAAATTTTCGAAGAAACAGCTCGCAACGAACAGGAACATGCATACCTGTGGTTCAAGCACCTGCACAACGGTGTACCTACAACTTCTGAATGTCTGAAAATGGCAGCTGAAGGTGAAAACTACGAATGGACTGAAATGTATGCAGAAATGGCAAAAGTTGCTCGTGAAGAAGGTTTCATGAGAATTGCTGCTCAGATGGACATGGTTGCTAAGATTGAAAAGTCACACGAAGAACGTTATACAACTCTTAAGGGCAATGTCGATGCAGAAAAAGTCTTCGCTAAGGATGAAAAAGTAACTTGGATCTGCGATATCTGCGGTTACGAACACACAGCTGAAAAAGCACCTGGTGCTTGCCCACTGTGCGGATATTCAAAAGCTCACTTCGCAGAAAAGGCTGACAACTGGAAATAAACACTTAAAAAGGATTGCATGCAATCCTTTTTTTATTTAATAGCTAACTCTAGAATTCATGAAAATGATCCTACTTGAAACCATGTAGGGCTTATGGTAATCTATAATCACTCAAAAGAAGAAGTTATTGGCATATACGCATACTGAATTGAATAGGTTGAGTTGAATGTCAAAGACTTCTTCTTTTTTGTTTCTAAGGGGGATTTAGCTTACACAGAGTACATATAAAACTACAAAAGTAATCATTTCAACCTGTACTGGATTCTATTCACTGGAAGATGGATCGTTTTGAGGCAGGATGA
>JAFYOL010000148.1 GCA_017560205.1 Erysipelotrichaceae bacterium
ATCTGGCTTTAGGGATGGTGGAAGATGACAATTTTATCTGTGTTGTGCATGATGAATTTCATGAAGGTCTGCTAGGTTTGATTGCCAATACAATCAGCACTTCTTTGCATAAACCATCTGTCATCTTTACTCGTACTGAAACTCTCTACAAAGGGTCTGTGCGTTCTGCAGGAGGTTTGAATCTGTTTGAATTCTTCAGTGATTTTGAAGGTACAATTGAACAGTTTGGTGGACATGCGCAGGCTGCAGGGATTCAGGTGCTTCCTGAAAAAATGGAAGAGTTCAAGGCGAAACTGCATCAGAAGTCATCAACATTGGAACTGACTGAAGAAAAGGAACAATTATGGATTCATAGTGGGGATTGTTCCATTGAAAACATTGAAGAACTGGAAAGTCTGCGTCCATATGGACATGGTTTTGAAGCTCCGGTTTTCATGATTGATCAGTTGAATATTATAGGTGCACAGGCGATGAAGAATCAGTATCCAAAGTGGAATCTGTCTCATCCAACATGTGCACTGGAAGCTATTTCGTTTTCTTTGTCGAAAGAAAGCATTGATAAACAGATTGTGGCATTTGAGGGAACTTTATCAATCAATCAGTTTATGTCGACAAAAAGAGCTCAGATTCTTGTAAATAGTTTCATTGAGAAGTGAAAAATATGAAAGAAATAAAGTTTTGGTGAAGGATTCATGTTCCAACACCAAAACTTTTTGTTATAATTATTATGTTATGAGGAGGATTTTGATCCATGAATTTAAAAGATTATATTGCAGATATTCCTGATTTTCCGATTGAAGGGGTTTTATTTAGAGATATCACACCTTTGATGGCTGATGGTGCAGCATTTAAGGAAGCAACTTCACAGATTCAGAAATTTGCAGAAAGCGTAAATACTGAACTGATTGCAGGTCCTGAATCAAGAGGTTTTATTTTTGGTTGTCCTGTTGCAGTGGATATGGGAATTGGTTTTGTACCGGTTCGTAAGCCAAATAAACTGCCAAGAGAAACAATCAGCTTCAAGTATGACCTTGAATATGGTTCAAATGAACTTCATATGCACAAAGATGCAGTAAAGCCAGGACAGAAAGTGTTGATCGTTGATGACCTTCTGGCTACAGGTGGTACTGTACAGGCTACAATCAAGATGATTGAAGCATTAGGTGGAGAAGTTGTAGGATGTGCGTTCCTGATTGAACTGGAAGCTCTTAAGGGAAGAGATCTTCTGAACGGCTACAACGTTTTCTCTGTGATGAAATACTAAGCAGAATAAAATACAGCAAACAGGAAAAACTTCATAGGGGGAGGTGAGTCCGATGAACAAAGCAATTGCGCACAATCTTGAAGAATTGATGGTGCCTATCAAAGAATACATTAAAAGTGAAGAGTCTTTGGCTTTAATTGAAAAAGCATATCATTATGCAGATAAGATGCATGAAGGTCAGATGCGTAAAAGCGGTGAACCTTACATGATTCATCCAATTCAGGTCGGATTCATTCTGGCTCAGCTTCATGCAGGACCAGCGACAATCTGTGCAGGTCTGTTGCATGATGTTTTAGAGGATTGTGAAGTACCTCGTGAGAAGATGGTGGAAGATTTCAATGAGGAAATCACTGTCATGGTTGAAGGGGTTACCAAGATTGGTAATCTGAAGTTTAAAGATGAAAAAGAATATCAGGCAGCTAACCACCGTAAGATTTTTATCGCGATGGCTAAGGATGTCCGTGTCATTCTGATTAAACTGGTTGACCGTCTTCACAATATGAGAACACTTCAGTTCCATAAACCTGAAAAACAGAAAAAGATTGCATCGGAAACACTGGAAGTGTACGCTCCGATTGCCCATCGTCTGGGGTTAAGTGAAATTAAAAATGAACTGGAAGATCTGTGTTTCCAGTACATTCATCGTGATGATTATTATCACATTGCCAAACTGGTTGAAAACAAAAAGGTTGAACGTGATGGTTATGTCAATGAGATGATTGAAAATATCTCCAAGATTCTGACTGAACATCACATTGAGTTCCGTATTTTTGGTCGAAGCAAGCATCTGTATTCGATTTATAAAAAGATGACCACAAAAAACAAGCGCTTTGAAGAAATTCTGGACTTGTTGGCGTTGCGTATTGTCACTAAGACGGAGTTGAACTGTTATGAAATCTTAGGGTACATTCATGCAGCGTATCGTCCGATTCCAGGGCGTTTGAAAGATTATATTGCGATGCCAAAGATGAACATGTATCAGTCTTTGCATACAACGATTGTAGGTCCTAACGGTAAAATCTTTGAAGTGCAGATTCGTACGGAAGATATGGATTCTGTTGCGGAAAAGGGGATCGCTGCACATTGGGCTTATAAAGAAGGTAAGAAATATGATCCAACTCGTGAACAGAAGGAAATTGAAGCTTCTTTGAGCTGGTTCAGAGATTTGATCAGTGTGACCGATGACATCAATGAAAACGATCCTAGCGGCTTTATGGAGACGCTGACACGTGATATCTTTGATGCCAATGTCTATGTCATGACACCAAAAGGAAGAGTCATTGATCTTCCTGCAGGGTCAACACCAATTGACTTTGCCTACCGTATTCATACAGAAGTGGGTCATGCAACAGTGGGAGCCATCGTTAATGACACACTGGTTCCGCTGAATACTGTCTTGAAAACAGGCGATGTTGTGCAGATTCGTACGACGAAACAGAATGTTGGTCCATCTGAGGACTGGCTGAAAATCGTCAAGACACAGCATGCGAAAAATAAAATCCGCAGTTTCCTGCAGAAGAAGGAAACTGAAAAGCGTCAGGAGTTTGTCGATAAGGGCGAACAGATGCTGAAGGATGAACTGAGAAAACGTGGATTTGATGATAAGGAATTCACGGACAAAAAGAAACTGGATTCTATCTGCGGTCAGTTCCAGACAGCTCATGCCAATGACTTGTTGTATGCCATTGCGGTCAAGTCATTGAATATGATTGATGTCATTGAAAAACTGACCAATCAGAAAAAGACCATGGCCCTTGACAATGAAAGTGTTGAAAAGATCATCAACTCGAAAGATCGTTCACTGGATAAGAAGACGGTATCGAAAACAGGTATTCGTGTATCTGGTGTTGATTCCATGATGATTTCTTTAGCACAGTGCTGTTCACCGATTTTCGGTGATGAAATTGTCGGTTATATCACAAAAGGACAGGGTGTAAAAGTACATCGTCATGATTGTCCGAATGTGCTGAATGAAAAGAAACGACTGATTTCTGTAGAATGGGATGAAAGTCATGAAAAGAGAAAATATGAAGCACACCTTCAGGTGTATTCGTCTGACCGTAACTTCCTGTTGACCGATCTTGTGACTGTGGTTTCACAGTGCAAGGCTTCACTTCAGTCTATCAACTCTGCCGTCAACAATGATACACTCACTTGTATGACAAAGATGATGGTGCTGATTGATGATGCAGAACATCTGAGAAATCTGATGGCCAATCTGAGAAAGGTCAACAGTGTTCTTTCGGTTGATCGTATTTTCCAATAAAGATTGACTTTCTGATGAATTCTGATATATTTAAAATAACTTCGGTGAAAAAGAGGTTTGCATGTTGATGCTCACTAGAGAGGAAGTCTCAGGCTGAAAGCTTCCAGCAGGGACATGTGAATTGACACTTTGGAGAAACTGCATTGAACTATAGTAGGTGCAGTCGTCATTCCGCGTTAAGGATTGAGTGCATGCGCAAGCATGAACTAAGGTGGTACCGCGTTATCTTTTGACGTCCTTAGAAATAAGGACGTTTTTTATTTACATAGGAGGAAAAGTGTATGAAAAGTTATCAGACACCAAGAGGAACTCAGGACCTTCTGCCAGCACAGACAGCTGCCTGGAATAAAGTAGAAGACCTGATTCGTCAGATGTGCCATGTGTATGGCTACTCTGAAATCCGTACACCAGTGTTTGAAGATACTGGCGTATTCAAAAGAGAAAATGACTCATCCGATATGGTCAACAAGGAAATGTATACATTCTCTATCAACAATGAAGACTCATTGACTTTAAGACCAGAAGGAACTGCAGGGGTTGTGCGCAGCTTTGTGGAACACAAGATGTTTGGTGCTCCAGATCTGCCTGCAAAACTGTATTACATGGGTGAAATGTTCCGTTATGAACGTCCACAGAAAGGACGTTACCGTCAGTTCAATCAGTTCGGTATTGAAAACATCGGCGCAAAGAGTCCATACATTGATGCAGAATGCATCGCTTTAGGTTACAGCATCGTTAAAGCTTTAGGACTTTCTCAGATTAAAGTTCTGATTAATACATTAGGTGATGCAACATCAAGAAAGAATTATCGTGAAACACTGCTTGATTACTTCAAAGATTCAGTCGATGAACTGTGTCCTGACTGCAAGCGTCGTTACCAGCAGAATCCACTTCGTCTGTTGGATTGCAAGGTTGACCGTGAACATCCAGTGATGCAGAATGTGCCATCACTGAGCGATTCTTTGACTGAAGAGTCAAAGCAGTACTTTGAAAAGGTACTTGCTGCACTGGATCATATGGGTATTCCATATGAAGTAGACAACCGTCTGGTTCGTGGTCTTGACTATTACACAGACACTGTCTTTGAAGTTGTATCAACACATCCTGAATCAGGATCACAGTCTGCCGTATTTGCCGGTGGTCGTTATGATGGTCTGGTTCAGTACTTTGGCGGTCCTGAAATGTCAGGTGTCGGCTTTGCGATGGGTCTGGAAAGACTGATGCTGCTGGCTGAAGCGGAAGGCATCAATCTGGGTGGAGTACCACACGATGATGTCTATGTCATGGCACTGGGCAATGTTGAAGATGCACCATTGCAGGTTGCGACAACACTGCGTGCTGCAGGATACCGCACTTCATTCAACGTGACACCAAGATCACTGAAAGCACAGTTCAAGAGTGTTGATCGCTCTGGTGCTAAAGTGGTTGTCATCGTTGG
>JAFYOL010000149.1 GCA_017560205.1 Erysipelotrichaceae bacterium
ACCAGCACCTACTGCAGAACCTGTTCCTTTTGCCAGGAAGGAAACAAAGTCAGTTCTGATGCCTTTCTGGATATCTTTTTTCATTTTGTTGTTTGTGTCATTAACTGCCTGACCATATCCTTTTTCAGAGATAGCTTCTGCACTTGTTTTCTTTCTCCACTTTTTCAGTTTCGCTTCACCGATTGGTTCGTAGCTTGTTTCGTACTTGGAAAGTGGGATGATTTCACCTTCAGCAACATCACCGTTTGCAAGTGTTCCTGTCACTTTGTAAACTTTAAGCACTTCACCTGCTTTTTTTGCGATCTTTCTTGTTACACCGAGCATCTTCATGAGCGTACCAAGGTCAGCAACGAATTTTTCTGTGAAGTCTACATCACGTACTTTCGCAAGATCTGCTGCTGTAACCATGTTTTCATCTGCAAATAACTGTAAATCAAATAATTTATTCATGCGTTTTCACCTCTTAATTTTTAAAAATTGAATAAGTGTCTGTTTTCAAGCATTTTCTTCTGTCGCAGTTCAGGATCTTTGATTGCAAGGATCTGATCTTTTGTCATAGAAGCTGCACCGCCTGTTCCTTTGCGTGGTGGTTCACCTTTCAAACGATCTTTGACAGCCGCTTCAACAGCATCTTTGAATGCTTTTGCGAATGCATCAACAGCTGCTTTTGTTTCTTCTGCGTCTGTTGTGACCATGACAGAAAGAAGTTCATCTGGTGCATTGATACCATCATCAGAAAGCATCTTTCGTGCTGTCTTTGTCATTTCAGACAATGAATTCTGACGTTTCAATTCATCCAGTTCTTTCTTCAGCTGTTCTTTTTCATATTCCGCTTTCTGTGTAGCATTCATATTTGCAAGCTTTTCAGCTTCAGCAACTGCTTTCTGCTGCTTTTCCTGCCATTTAGCAAACTTTTTATTCAAGATATCATCAACGTCTTTATCCGTGTACTTTGGAACATCCGTATCATCTTTCTTGCTGTCGTTTGCATCACCTGGTTTTGAATCGCTTGCTTTTGTATCGCTTGTTTTTGCATCACTTGCTTTTGTAGCATCAGACGCTGCTGCTTGTGCTGTTGCATCTTCAGAAAATAACTGCAACATGATATACTTGTGTTTCATTTTGTTACCCCCGAATTTTTTAATGTTTCGCTTCATTTTTTGGTTTCCCCTATCTTTTAACGTCTTGCAAGGCTTGGACGATCCGAATGTGGTTCAGATATGTATCAGCCATCATCTTCACACCAATAAAAAAGGAATCGATCAGAAGCTGTGCTGCTTCCGATAGATTCCAGTGTTTTATTTCAATGTTTCCCGATGATATATGATATTCAATGTTGTCATTTGTCAACTGTAACAGTGACGAGATCATTGTCTGTGCGAGTGCTGAAACACCTGCACACACGATATCTTTTCCATGTTCTGCATATCCTGCATGACCTTTGATTGTGATGCTGTCATTGCACCGTGTGATTTCAATCATATTTTCACCTTTATTTAAGCAGCACCAGAACAATGTTGTCTGTGATTCTTTTCATCACTCTCATATTTGTTCTTTCAGTGCTCGATGTAAGAAAGCCACCATCAGCAACAGATGCATAACTGCCAACAACACAAGAACCATCATCGTTTGCATGAAGTTTTCCAAGCAACCCGACCGCATCCCATTCTTTTCGATGTTCCCTGCTGATGTATTCTTCTTCTGGATTGTATGCAGGATTCAGTTTCGGATAAGCATGAAAACCTGTTGATTCTCTTGCTATCTTCCACGTTTCAGGTTTTTCCGGATTTATATACTCTGTATAT
>JAFYOL010000150.1 GCA_017560205.1 Erysipelotrichaceae bacterium
AGATACCAGCTGGAGTAGGACTGTTGGTACTGGGAGGAATCCTGGTAGGAATGTCACTGTTAGGCAAGAAACTGCTGTTCAAGAAGAAATCAGAAAAGAAAGAAGAGATGAAGGAATCAGAGTAATCTGAAACCTTCATCTTTTTTTAATTTTTTTGTGAGGTTTTTGCGATTTTTTGTGAATAACGTTAATAGGAGGTAAACAAAAATGAATCATGAATCGTATAAGCTGAATCTAAGAAATGATTATGTTTTCAAGATGATGCATTACATGGATGAGGAAAAGGGGAAGAAAATCTTTACGCATATGGTCAAAGCATTTACAGGACTTGAGGTGACCAATGTTGTCTTTAAGCCTACAGATCTTTATCCAATGAATGTCAATGGAAAAGATGTGCGTTTTGATTTGCGTGCCAGTGTGGATACGAAAAGCAGTGTTGAGGTAGAAATGCAGGTGTATCACATGAGCGGCTTGACTGAAAGAATAGCTTATTACTCTGCAATGCTTTTTACATCCAGCAACAACAAAGGCGATGCCTATACAGAGCTTGAGCAGGTAACCTGTCTTGCACTGTGTGCCAACAATGTTTTCCCTGAATTGAAGAACTACAGTCATACATTCGCCTTCAAAAGTATGGAAAATGGGGCTATATTGACAGAGAAAATGAAAACCCATATCATAGAGATGAAGAAGTGTGTCAATGATATTCTTGAAACAAAAGGCTTTGAAAATCTCACAATGATGGAAAAATGGATCTATTTTCTGATGCGATATGAACAGGATACAGATGATCCAATCATCCTGAAATTGTTGGAAACAGAAGAGATTTTCAGAATCGTGGAGGAGGTGCTTCAAATGATCAGTCGCGATGAGTTAGCAAAAGAAAGAGCGATAGCACGAGATATGTGGGCAAAAGATATGGCACAACTGAAACTTGATAGAGAAACAGTGGAAGCACGAAGCAAACAAGTTCAAAAAGAATATGAAGCTCTTTTTGAAACAAGCAAAATGCTTAATGAACAAAACAAAGCGCTCGATGAGGAGAATAAAGTACTTGATGAGAAAGTGACTGCACTTGAAGAAGTAAATAGAAGAAGTATTCTGGCTATGATAAAAGCTGGTCTTAATGATGAATTTATTGTTGAGAATACTGGATGTACTTTTGAGTATCTGAAATCACTTAAAGAAAGTAGATGAGGGGTAAAACCTTCATCTTTTTTCTTTGTTAATAATGGAATATTTCTACAGAATGATGGAAATATTTGTGTTTTAAGAGTAGAATAAAATAGATGTATTATGTAAATCTGGAGGTTTTGTATGAAACTTTTTATGAATAAATTATATAAATGGCTTTTAGTCATGATGCTGTTGGTGCAGTCGTTGCCTAACTATTCTTCATTGCATGTCCATGCTGAAGAAGAACATAATCATGAAGAAGTCATAGAAACTGAAATTGAGTTGTCTCAGGATGAAAGTATTTCTGCATTCTCTTCACAAAATGAGGAGATTTTGATGACAGTTTCTCCATCGGATTATTTTGTTGTTTCAAATATAGAAGATGAGAAATTGGCATGTGCACCAGGTGTTGTAACCTATGGTGATGGTAATGTTGCAGTTGTTTATCTTGCGGATGAAACGAATTCAGTTGAAACAGAAGCAAGTTCTACTATCGTTGTTAGATTAGGGTTGTTTAATGTAAAGAATCCATCTGATGAAGTTTTTGTTGATATTGCTTCAGCTAATCAAGAATTGAATGACATCACTATTGGTTCAAAGGCTCCTTATGAACCTAATATTTTAAAATTAAGTGATGAATTGTTGCTGATTACGTTCACACTTAGAGATAACAGTAACAATTATGTTTATTATGGGGCTAAATTTGACACAGTTCATCAGAACGTTGTTTCATATGAACCTCTTACTTTAGATGGCTTAAATTGGACTCCATCAGCAGTAGCTAAATCCTATAATATGCTTTCGGAAACAGATATCAATGCTTCTGGCCCAACAAGTTCAATGGTGTTTACATCAAGAATTGTAGAACATGAAGGATATTTTTATGGTTTCAGTGGTGGTGTTTGTAATGGCTTTGGTGGAATTCTGGTACGAAGCCTAGATGGTATAAATTGGACATCTGTGATGGTTCCTGAAGCTGTATCAGAAATGAAGGGTGTTATCGAATGTGGTTATGAATTCATTGATGATGTTGTTTATTTCTGCATGAGAGATATTTCTTCG
>JAFYOL010000151.1 GCA_017560205.1 Erysipelotrichaceae bacterium
AGATACCAGCTGGAGTAGGACTGTTGGTACTGGGAGGAATCCTGGTAGGAATGTCACTGTTAGGCAAGAAACTGCTGTTCAAGAAGAAATCAGAAAAGAAAGAAGAGATGAAGGAATCAGAGTAATCTGAAACCTTCATCTCTTTTACTTTAGAATAAAAAAAGAGCATGATATCATGCTCTAATTTTATATAGATTAAGCAATAGTGTTAACTGCCTTGCTCAGACGAGCTTTCTGACGAGCAACATAGTTCTTGTGCTTCATACCGCTTGTCAGAGACTTGTCCAGCAGAGAGTTAGCGTGGTTGTAAGCCTTAGTTGCTGCTTCCTTATCGTTAGCTGCAACAGCTGCCAGAACTGCTTTGATTGCTGTTTTCAGTTCAGACTTTTCAGCGCTGAGAACTGCATTTCTCTTCATGTTAGTGATAGCGCGCTTCTTCTGTGATTTGATATTTGCCATGTCTACACCTCCAGTATCAATACCGTGATAAATTATAACAAAATCATTTGTTAAATGCAAATAGAAATCAGAAAAAGTAGAAGACTAATGAGGAGGTGAAGATATGACACGTTTGGATATTGCATATGAAGAAGTTGAAGACCTGCTGGAAAATGAAGATTTGTCTCATCAGATGAAACAATACCGTGGATTACAGATTCATCAGATTGATATTTTCCGTACCAATGATCTGATTCAGAATGACCCGGGACGCTATGTCACGATTGAATTTTCATCATTGGATGATCATGATGTCAGAAACGATGTTTCAGATGTGGTGTGTGATGTGCTGAAACCGATGTTAGGTCAATATGGAAACAAAGTGCTTGTTGTGGGTTTGGGGAATCAGAATGTAACGGCAGATTCCTTAGGGCCAGATACTGCATCAAAAGTGCTAGTCAGTGCTCACTTGTCAGAAGAAATACGAGCAGGCAATCCTCAGATTGCCGTGATTGCCCCTGGGGTTATGGGGCAAACAGGAATAGAAACGGCGAAGATTGTGCGTTCAATCTGTCAGAGTGAAGATTTTGAACTTGTGATTGCGATTGATGCACTTGCGACTAAATCTTTATCACGAATCAATCATATGATTCAGATCAGTGATACTGGAATTCATCCTGGTTCAGGTGTTAAAAACAAACGAATGGGACTAAATGAAAAGACATTGGGTGTGAAGGTAATTTCTATCGGTGTTGCGACAGTGATGTCTGTTGAACATCTGATTCAGGAAAAACTGCATGAAATGGGCTGTGAAGATAGAAAGTGCAACCATCTGGAAGATCTGGACATGGTGGTTACACCAAAAGAGATGGATGAAGTGAAACTGCATTTATCGGAAGTGTTAGCTTCAGGAATAAATCGTGCATTAAATCATAATTTTAATCAGTTGTAACATAAGATTGGACCAGCGGCATATGAATGATGTGAAGGGAGTCAAACATGAGAAACCTCATTCAGATTGTGTTTAAATGTCTGCTGGTCTGTCTTCTTTTTAGCTGGTGTGTGATGCTGATGTCGAATGAGACAAAGAATCAGATGAGAAGTGATCTTTTGAAGCTGCTGATTGGATATCAAGTGAACCAAGAAATATTGCTTCCAGTTCATGGTCAGGTGGAAGAAGTTCAAGAAGAGCCTTATCGGATTTATTTGTATAACACGCATCAAAGTGAAGAGTACATAGATGGAGTCAGTATTTATGAAGTGACGAGTCTTTTTGCGCAGATGCTGCGATCTGAAGGTTTTGAAGTGGTCTTTGAAACTGCCGATTTTCATGAAGTATTATCAGCACAGAACAAGAAGTACAGTCAGCTTTATACGATTTCACGTGCTTATCTTGAACAAGCGTTGATAGAACACGGTCCATTTGATTTGATTATCGATGTGCATCGTGATTCTGCATCAAGATCAGTCAGTGTTGTTGAACATGAGGGTATTGAATATGCACGTTTGATGTTTGTGATTGGTGAAAAATCAGAAAATGCATCGAAAGTACGTGAGATGTCTCAAACATACTCCGACAAAATGAATCAGGTGCTCTCTGGTATTATGAGGGAGCCATTCACCAGACAATCTGAGTACAATCAGGGTGTTGCTGAAAAGATGCTGCTTTTAGAAGTTGGTAGTGATCAGAACACTTCTTCAGAAGCCCTTAGAAGTTTGAAGATTCTGGTGGAATTTCTGAAACGGGAGGGATTATCATTCGACGATTTCTGATAGATTTTATGATCATCTGTATTTTTGCGCTTTTAGGCAAAGAATTGATTGATCAGAGAGATGCACTGACGATTGATGAGAGAATTGAACGTTTTAATCAACAGGTCATACAGGGTGAAATTATAGATGTCAAGTCACACATTCATTTGAATCAGACACAGGAAAATGCTGCCGGAAGATTAGGAGAGACTCTTTCTGAGTGGATTTACAATGGGTTCAGTTTTACGATGGAGACGATTGCATTGTTCTTTGATGAAAACTGACAGGAAGTATGATAGAATAATCAGGTACCTGGAGGTGGACAAAATGATTAAAACAGTTTTTATGGGAACACCGGATTTTGCCTGCGGTATTCTTGAAACACTGCTGAATATGGATGAAGTTGAAGTGATTGGAGTTGTATCTCAGCCGGATAAGAAGGTTGGACGCAAACAGGAAATCCAGCATACACCAGTAAAAAAGCTTGCGCTTGAACATGGTCTGGAAGTTTTTCAGCCCATTAAAATTAAAGAGGATTATCAGCAGGTTCTGGATTGGAATCCAGATCTTGTTGTGACATGCGCTTATGGACAGCTGGTTCCTGATGTTGTCTTGAATGCGTTTAAATATGGCTGCATCAATGTACATGCTTCATTGCTTCCTGCATATCGTGGTGGTGCACCGATTCATACTGCCATTCTGCGTGGTGAAAAAGAAGCCGGTGTAACCATCATGCGTATGGTAACAAAGATGGATGCTGGTGAAATGTATCATGTTGAAAAGGTTGAGATTGGTCTTGATGATACAACTGAAATTCTTCATGATAAATTGATGGCTTGTGGTCAAAGTGCATTGAGAAATTCTCTTGTTGGTATCTGTAATGGTACAATTACAGGTGTACCACAGGATGAATCGAAAGTAAGCTATGCCTGGAACATTTCAAAGGAACAGGAATTGATTGGTTTTGATGAAGATTATGAAACAACTGTCAATCATATTCGCGGTTTGATTTCATGGCCTGTTGGATACACTTATCTTAATGGTAAGAAGGTTAAGCTTCATGGTGTAAAGCGTACTGAACGTACATCAAATAAAGAAGATGGTACGATTTTAGGTCTTTCCAGTGATGGTGTTGATGTTGCGTTAAAGGGGCGTATTTTAGCTCTAACAGCTCTTCAGATGGAAGGTAAGGGTAAGGTGTCTGCGAAGGAATTCATGAATGGTGCTGGCCGTAATTCAGTAGGACAGCGTTTTACAGGAGTAAAAGAATGAGTGTTACTGTAAAGAAAATCAGTTTCGATGAACTTCGTCAGGCAGCAGTTGATACACACAATGAGTACTATGAAAGTCGTGCTGAAAAAGCAGGAAACTTTCATATTGATATTCAGTTGGAAGATGTACCTGATGATATTCTTCAGGAATGGATGATTGCCCTGATTCAGGATGAAATGGTCAGTGCTGAAGGTGAATTTGAATCGTATGCTGCAAAGAAGATTGCGATTTTAAAAGCCATTAAAGAAGTCTATCCAGAACTTACTGAAGAGTTGAATCGTCATTTAAGTATTTTTGAATCTCGTCTTTAATCAATGAAATGAGTGGTTTTCACTGAAAGTCACTCTTTTTTCTTTGTACGAACTCTGATATAATGATATTCGCAAATTTATGAATTAGAGAGGAGAGTGTGCCCATGGATCAGAAAAAAGTTAGAAATTTTTCGATTATTGCACATATCGACCATGGTAAAAGTACGTTGGCTGATAGAATTCTTGAACAGACAAAAACAGTAGAACAGCGTGAAATGGTTGATCAGATTCTGGACTCACTGGATCTGGAAAGAGAAAGAGGCATTACGATTAAATTGAATGCTGTTTCTTTGGATTATACAGCTAAAGATGGAGAAACTTATACTTTCCATCTGATTGATACACCAGGTCATGTCGACTTCAGCTATGAAGTGTCTCGTTCACTTGCAGCATGTGAAGGTGCTGTTCTGGTTGTGGATGCTGCACAGGGGATTGAAGCTCAGACACTGGCTAACGTTTATCTGGCACTCGACAACAATCTTGAAATTATTCCTGTCATCAATAAGATTGATTTGCCTAGTGCAGATCCTGATCGTGTAAAACATGAAATTGAAAATGTGATTGGTCTTGACTGTTCAGAAGCACCATTGATCAGCGCAAAGAGTGGTCTGAATGTACAGGATGTTCTGGAAGCAGTCGTTAAAAATGTACCTGCTCCATCAGGTAATCCTAACAATCCGCTGCAGGCACTGGTTTTTGACAGCTTCTATGACAGCTATCGTGGTGTTGTCGCTTTTGTGCGTGTTAAGGAAGGTACTTTAAGAGTTAAAGACAAGATTCGTTTTATGGCTTCTGGTGCTGAATATGAAATCGTTGAATGCGGTATTCGTACACCAAAAGAAATTAAAAAAGACTGTCTTGAAGCAGGTGAAGTAGGTTGGTTCTGTGCATCCATTAAATCAATTAAAGATGTACGTGTAGGGGATACTGTCACTTCAGTTGCTACACCATGTTCAGAAGCACTTCCTGGATATCGTACAATGAATCCAATGGTTTATTGTGGGCTTTATCCAACAGACAATGCTCGTTACAATGATCTGCGTGATGCGCTTGAAAAACTGCAGCTGAATGATGCTGCACTCAAGTTTGAAGCTGAAACATCACAGGCATTAGGATTTGGTTTCCGTTGCGGTTTCTTAGGTCTTTTACATATGGATGTGATTCAGGAACGTTTAGAGCGTGAATACAACCTGAATCTGATCGCAACTGCACCAAGTGTTATTTACCATGTATATCTGACTGATGGCAGCATGATGGCAATTGACAACCCAGCTCATTTACCTGAAGTTCAGCGTATTGAACGTCTTGAAGAACCTGTTGTAAAGGCATCAATTATGGTTCCGCCAGAATATGTTGGGGCAGTTATGGAACTTTCTCAGTCGAAGCGTGGTACGTATCTGGATATGCAGTATATTGATGATTCACGTAATATGCTGATTTATGAAATTCCACTTTCAGAAATCGTATATGAATACTTTGATAAACTGAAATCAGCGACAAAGGGATATGCATCATTGGACTATGAACTGGCTGGATATCGTGAAAGCAAGCTGCAGAAGATGGATATTCTGCTCAATGGTGAAGCAGTCGATGCGCTCAGCATTATCGTACATCGTGATTTTGCCTATAAGCGTGGAAGTGCAATTACAGTTAAACTGAAAGAGCTGATTCCTCAGCAGCAGTTTGAAATTCCTGTACAGGCTGCAGTCAATGGTAAAGTCATTGCCCGTACCAACATCAAGAGTCTGCGTAAGAACGTTCTTGCCAAGTGTTATGGTGGGGATATCACACGTAAGAAGAAACTGCTGGAAAAGCAGAAAGAAGGAAAGAAGCGTATGAAAGCTGTAGGGTCCGTAGAAATCCCACAGGAAGCATTTATGGCTGTACTTTCCATGGATGAAGAATAAGAGAGTGAATTCACCAATGTCATTAAGTTAAGACGACAAAAAAACAATCAGAAGTTGATCGTATGAATCGAAAAACTTCTGATTTTTATTTAGGGCAACACGAAAAACACAGTATTGCTACTGCAAAGGTTAAAATAT
>JAFYOL010000152.1 GCA_017560205.1 Erysipelotrichaceae bacterium
TAGGCAAAAATTCCCTGATTTTCATAACACCAGTCATCAAATGCGCCACTGGAATAATTTTCCTGATCCACCATGAAATGATCAAAAATATTAATGACTTCATAGCCCATTTCCTGTGTTCCCATCTTGCCGATTTCTTTGTAAACCTTCATATCAAATGGATTTCCACTCTTTTCAGGTTTCGTTCCGGGCGGATACAGAATGACACCGCCACTTGTATGATGCGTCGCAACACAGCTGATATTTGGATGAGCCTGCACAAAATCCACCACAGCCTTGGTTTCAGGATTGCTTAAAGGATAAGCACCTGCACCTGGCTGTCTGACTTCATGGAACCATCCATATGGATAATTTCGATTAAAGTCCAAACCCCATTTTGGTTTCTGTACTTTGACCTCAAATCCATTGTAGTTTTCAATTACGCCTTCAGCATAAACACTGTAGAATTCTCCAGTCTTTTCATCCGGCATTCTTCTTCTCATAAAGGAGTCAGTTTTCACCCATGCACCATGAGGATCTTTAAAGCGCATCATGCGCAGTACACCATCATCATCCACATCTTCCTGTGTCAGTCCTTCATTTTCTGCAAGGTAGCTGCGATTGACAGAACGCAGTGAATACGCTGTTTTTAGATAAGTTTCTGCACCATCCGGTGAAATACGTGGAATGACATATACTGTATTTTCATCCAGCAATGTTGTAATGCCTGCATCATGACCATACATTGAGCACAATACATCAATTGTATGAAGTGCAGCCATGGAACCTGTCACTTCCCCTGCATGTGTATTTCCATCAATATAGAATGCAGGTTTATCCAGTGCAGCACCTGTTGCCTTGTTTGTCAGCTCAACTGCCCATACTTCACGATTTTCACATGTTGTGCAGATTGAAGAATATGACATAATCTGAGGATATGTTTCACTTAAATTCTTTAACATTTCACTCATTTCAGCATAGTCATAATAGTGATCAAAACTCGTCATGGTTTTCATGAGGACTTCCTCCTTAATAAAGTACTTTACTTAAGAATTCAATTGTTCGTGGGTTTTTTGGATGATCAAAGACTTCTTCAGGAGTACCCTGTTCCTGAATAATTCCTTCATCCATAAAGATAACACGATCTGATACCTGCTTCGCAAAGCCCATTTCGTGCGTTACGATGACACAAGTCATACCATCATCAGCCAGTTTCTTGATAACATCCAGAACGTCTTTTACCATTTCCGGGTCCAATGCAGATGTTGGTTCATCAAACAACATCACATCTGGTTCCATGGCTAAAGCACGTACAATCGCAAGACGCTGCTTCTGTCCACCAGAGAGCTTTCTTGGATATTCATTGACTTTATCATCAAGACCAACCATCTTCAAAAGCTTCATTGCCTTTTCTTCAGCATCAGCCTTTGAAACTTTCTTTTCCAGAATGGGTGTAATTGTAATGTTTTCAAGTACACTCAAATGTGGAAATACGTTAAAGTGCTGGAACACCATCCCGATTTTCTGACGGTGCTGATCCAGATTCACTTTCTTATCTGTAATATCTGTTCCCTCAAAGATAACCTGACCTGAAGTAGGCTCTTCCAACAAATTCAGACAACGCAGGAAAGTTGATTTTCCTGAACCAGAAGGTCCCAGAATCGTTACAACTTCACCTGGATAGATTTTTTCACTGACACCTTTAAGAACTTCAAGGCTCCCAAAGTTTTTCTTCAGATTAATGGTTTCAATCAGTGGTCTAGTCACCTACAGCCAGCCTCCTTTCAAGCAGAGATACAAGTTTGGACAGAATTGTCGTTAAGACGTAGTAAATAATCGCAATAACAAACAAAGACTGCCATGTAATGAAGTACGTACTTTGAAGAATGATCTTTGTACGCATCAGTTCGTTCACATAGAATGTAGAGGCCAGAGAAGTTTCCTTGACCATCATGATAAATTCATTCCCCAAAGCTGGAAGAATGTTTTTGATTGCCTGTGGAAGAATGATACGAGTCATGCAGTGAGAAGCACTCATCCCCAATGAACGAGCAGCTTCAGTCTGACCTTTATCAACAGCCTGAATTCCTGAACGGATAATTTCAGAAACATAAGCTGCAGAGTTCACAACCAAAGACAAAACGATATAGAAATATTCAGGAAGATTCAGTGCCTTCAATGCAGGAATCATCTGTGGTACAAACATATAGAAGATATACAACTGAACCAGCATTGGCGTACCACGAATGATGTCGATGTACAACTTGGCAACAGTTGAAAGAATTTTGCTTCTAGACATTCTAAGAAGCGCTACAAGCGCTCCTAGAAGTGTACCAAAGAATACAGTGATTGAAGCAAGCTGGAGTGTTCCCAGCATCCCTTCAAAAAAGACAGCTCTAAATCTCCATGCGACATCAAAGATTTCAGCAATGAGATTCATGAATTAGTCCTCAAATTCAAGACCAAGAGTAGCAGCCAGATTCTTAGCATCTTTTGACCACTGTTCATACAGGCCTTCTGCATTTACCTTTGTCAGGATTTCATTGACCTTTTCGATCAGTTCAGTTTCACCCTTCTTGACAGCCAATACGTTGCCATCATGCAGGCTTTCTACAGTTGTATCGAATTCAACAGTTGAACGAGCGATTTCAGGATTTGCCTTTGCATAAGCATCCATCTGGTCACAGCTGCAAGCGAATGCTTCAACCTTGTCAGTCTTCAGCATCAGTACAGCAGTTGTCAAGTCAGCTACCAGCTGCAGATCAGCATTAGAAATCTGTTCGTTTACATAACCTTCCTGAAGTGAACCAGGCTGTGCAACAATTTTCAGACCAGCAAAATCTTCCAGAGTCTTGTACTGATCCAGCTTATCAGCTTTAACCATCAAACCCTGACATGCAGATTCACCTGACTGGTTGAAACCAATTGACAGTTCGAACGACTGGTCACGGTCTTCTTTCCAACCGAAACCAGAAATAGCGATATCAGCCTGACCCAAGTCAACTGCAGCCAATACAGTACTGAAATCCATAGCCTTGATTTCCAGTTCAACACCCAGCTGTTCAGCAATGTACTTAGCCAGTTCAATATCAGAACCTACATACTGATCCTGACCTGTCTTGTTCAGGTCGATAAATTCCATTGGTGCATAGTCTGGAGAAGTAGCCAGAACTAAAGTTCCCTTAGCCAGAATTTCTTCCAGTTTGTTTGCAGGAGCTGGTGCATCTGTGTCAGTTGTTGATCCACATCCTGTCAGAATCATCATAGCGGCGATCATCGCCAACATCAATTTCATCATTTTTTTCATGTCCTTTTCCTCTTTTCTTTCTTTTTTATTGAAACTTTGTAAACCTTTTAAATTATTCATTCGTCGATCCTCAAGCATTGAAATCACCCCTTTAAAATAAAAACGCCGTCTCTAATTCTAGAGACGACGTAACATTCATCGCGGTACCACCCTAGTTGTTTGACACACATCAAACCACCTCATTCTTTAACGCAGATTCACGTGAATTCCTACTAAGTTCAGAATTCCTTCTCACAAATGCGTTTCGCCGGTGACCTTACCACAGGGCTTCCACTCTACCCCTGCTCGCTGATGGTGTTCAACGGTTACTCTTTTGATCTTTGAATTTTATGTGAGTATTCTAACTCCATTCCAAAAGAGTGTCAACCGTTTCTTTTCAATATATTTCCGAAAATTTCTTACATTTTTTCGAGGAATGCTTTGTATCCACGATACCCTTCATAAACATCGCCCTTGGATACAACTTCCCATGGTGCATGCATGTTCTGAACAGCGATACCTGCATCGATAACGTCCATGTTCAGATTAGCCAGAATGTAGGCGATTGTTCCGCCCCCACCCTGATCAACACGTCCCAGCTCAGCAGTCTGGAACTGTACATCTGCTTCTTCCATCACTTTGCGCAGTTCAGCAATAAATTCAGGACTAGCATCATTGCATCCACCCTTACCGCGTGATCCTGTGTACTTGTTGAAGCAGATACCACGCCCAAAGAATGCAGTGTTCTTGATTTCATTGACAGATGGATAGTTTGGATCATAAGCAGCAGAAACGTCACTTGAAAGCATCTTAGATGCAGCCAGAGTACGTCTGAGCTTCAGATCACTGTAATCTTCAGACAGTGCCAGCATTTCAGCAATCGCATTTTCAAAGAAACGTGACTGCATACCAGTAGCACCAATTGACCCTACTTCTTCCTTATCCACCAAAATGCAGCAGGAAGTCTTTTCAGGAGCTGTTACATCCAGTGTAGCCATCAAAGATGTATAAGCACAAACTCTGTCATCATGACCATAACCAATCACCATGCTGCGGTCCAGACCATAGTCACGTGCAGCACCTGCAGGTACGATTTCCAGTTCAGCACTGATGAAATCATCTTCTTCAATGTTGTAAGTTTCCTTCAGAATGTTCAAAATTGCAGTCTTCACTGGATCTTTTTCTTCATCTTTTGCAGGAATTGATCCAACCAGAACATTCAAATCTTCACCTTCAACCACTTTGGCACCTGGCTTCTGCATCTGATCTGCAGACAGGTGAATCAAAAGGTCACTGATTCCTACAACAGGATCGCTGTCTTTTTCACCAATCACAACGTTCAGTTTTGTACCATCTTTCTTGCAGACAACACCATGAATTGCCATTGGTGTAGCAACCCACTGGTACTTCTTCACACCGCCATAGTAGTGAGTATCCATCAGAACCAGCCCATGGTCTTCATACAGCGGCTTCTGTTTCAAATCCAGACGTGGTGAGTCAATATGTGCCCCCAGGATATTCATCCCTTCAGACAACGGCTTTTTACCCATCACAAACAGACACAGGTTCTTGTCACGGTTGTTGACATACACCTTATCACCAGGATTCAGTTTTGTACCATTTTTGATCAAATCATTCAGATCCGCAAATCCATATTTCTTTGCGATTTCAATCGCTTCAATTGTACATTCTCTTTCAGTCTTGCATTCAGAAATGTACTTCTTATAGCCTTCATTAAATTCAAAACAAGCTTTCATTTCAGCTTCATTGTATTTTTCCCAAACAGTTTTCATAAGTTTAATCCTCCGATATTTATCATACACCAATTCTTTTATTCATGCAAAAAAGAAACATCTTAACGATGTTTCTTTCGTTTACGATCATTTGCAATCCACTCATCCAAAGTCAGAGGTACATAATCACTGTATCCGCAGAAACAGTTGATCATATGACATGGAATTGTACGTTTACCTCCACCTACGGCATCTACTTCAGTTTCCTCAATCAGTTTCTGAATCTTCAGCATCAGTTGTTCATCCGGTGTATCATGCACATGTCCATACAACATGTATGACTTTGGTTTACCCTCATCATCCAGACGATACTGATAGTTATAGAAAGGCATAGGATAATGTGACAGAATCACTTTACGTCCTTCATCAGACAGTTCTGCATACTGCTTGACCCATTCAAAACGATCCAGATTAAAGCTCTTATCTTTCAAAAAGCGGTCATGATTGCCCTGAATCAGAAACAGTTTCCCATTCAAACGACGAAGAACTTCATTGGTTTCTTCACCCTTGCCCCAGGAAAAATCACCAAGAATGACCACCTCATCATTCTTTCTGACTTTCTGATTCCATCGTTCAATCATCACTTCATTCATTTCTTCAACCGTATCAAAACCACGCTTATCCATCGCAACATTCAATACTGCATGAAAGAAATGACAGTCCGCAATATAATAACGCATGAATATATCACCTCAACGCGTTCATCATAACATAAAAGAGGGTTCTTTGTCGAACCCTCTATCTCTATGGCTAATTTAGTTTGAAACTACTATTTTATATCTCAGCTTACGCTGATTGTTTAAGTTATTTAATTGTGGAATCCTTTCATGTCCATTGGCTTATCCTCCACAGACGTACTTTCTTCGATTCTTTTTAAGTGTTTTTTCAGTTTCCTCAACCAGGTCTGTCACACTGATCAGGAAACGACTTAAATTTCTTTCAGAATCTCCTTCATGTTAGTGTCCTCCTAACTTGATTTCTTACTTACAATATACACCTTAACACAATAAGAAACA
This sequence comes from Erysipelotrichaceae bacterium, assembly GCA_017560205.1. Lineage (GTDB taxonomy): Bacteria > Bacillota_I > Bacilli_A > Erysipelotrichales > Erysipelotrichaceae > RGIG1896. The sequence goes on from JAFYOL010000152.1 coordinate 6,075, forward strand.
GTCTGTATTATAAAATTTATTTATGTTATAATTTATTTGTTGAGGTCGTATGACCTCTTTATTATTTAGGCACAGACACAAATCACATTTCATATCAACAATACACTGTAGTGAAAGGAGGAATCACCATGGGAATGCCTCATCTTGTCAACAGTGGTATTGGACGCAACGCAGCCATCAATGATGTCATTCAAAGCATTGCCCTTGAAGAAGCAGCACTGGCGCATATTCTAAATGCACAGGGAGAAGCTCTGCAGTGGGTACTGGCTCAGCCTTGTGTTACCATCGAAGAAGTTCAGAAATTTCAGTGCTGTGTTCATACCATGATTGAAGCAGCTGCTTCCTTTGAAGGAGCACTTCAGGAAAAAATCTGCTGCCTGTTTAATCGAATGAATGATTAGTGCGGATGGATACCATCCGCATTTTAGTTTTCACTCATATCTTAAAGTGATATAATTTATTCATGTTTGGAGGTATTGTATGACTATCGTATTACAGTCAGTGGCTACCGGTGCACTTGTTGTACTAGCTGTATGTGCTATTGTCTTTCCTACAATTTTACTTGCACAGTTTCATGGTTTTAAGAAAGATTTTAAAAAGGCTTTTCATTTAGAGGAATCTGATGAAACACAACAGAGTTAAAAAATTCCTTTCTTACTATAAACCATACAAGAAACTGTTTTTCGCAGATATGGCCTGTGCCTTTACCGTATCTGCCATCTCACTGATCATTCCAATGATCACACGTTATATCACCAACACTGTCTTAGCGAATGAACAGTCTTTCCAGGTTGAAATCATTCTGAAGCTGGGGTTGTTGATGGTGGTGCTGGTTCTCATTGAATTTGCCTGCAACTATTTCATTACCTACAAGGGACATGTCATGGGTGCTTTGATGGAAGCGGATATGCGCAATGAAATGTTTGCCCATTATCAGAAACTCTCCTTCAGTTTCTACGATGATCAGAAAACCGGAAAACTGATGAGTCGTCTGACCAATGATTTATTCTCATTAACTGAATTGTATCATCATGGACCAGAAGATATTGTCATTTCCATCATCAAGATCTTTGGTGCTTTCTTTATTCTGTTGAATGTCAATGTTCAATTGACTATGATCATCTTTACCATCATTCCTTTGATGGGATTGTGTACATTCTATTTCAACAGAAAGCTGAAAAAAGCCTATCATCTGAATAAACAAAGAGTTGCAGAAATCAATGCACGCATTGAAGATAACCTCTCAGGTATCCGCGTTGTCAAATCCTTTGCGAACGAAAAGAATGAAATGAAGAAATTCAGTGTTGAGAATGGACGTTATGTACAGTCCAAATCCAACTCCTACAAGTGCATGGCAGGACTTCATTCCAGTGTCTTTTTGTTCAGCACAATGATCACAATTGTCGTGATTGTCTTTGGCTCATTGTTTATCTCATGGAAAATGATTTTAGTAGGTGACCTGGTTGCTTATCTGCTTTATGTCAGCAACCTGGTTGAACCAGTCAAAAAACTGATCAACTTCACAGAAACATTCCAGGAAGGATTAACTGGTTTTGAACGTTTCATGGACATTCTGGAAATTGAACCTGATATTCAGGACAAACCTGATGCCATTACCCTTCAGGATGTACAGGGTGAAGTAGAATTTGATCAGGTGAGCTTCCGTTACAAGGAACATCTGGACTGGGTACTGAAAGACATCAGTCTGAAAGTAAAACCAGGTGAATATCTGGCTTTGGTTGGAAGCAGCGGAGCAGGCAAAACAACCTTATGTTCATTGATTCCACGCTTCTATGAGGCAACATCAGGACAGATTAAAATTGATGGTACACCAATCACGGATGTTACACTGGATTCACTGAGAAGAAACATCGGTATTGCCCAGCAGGATGTTTACCTGTTTGCAGGAACTGTCATGGACAACATCCGTTATGGCAAACCTGATGCAACAGATGAAGAAATCATTTTAGCGGCAAAACGTGCAAATGCACATGACTTCATTATGGAACTTCCTGAAGGTTATGAAACAGATATTGGTCAAAGAGGTGTCAAACTCTCTGGTGGTCAGAAACAACGTTTGTCCATCGCTCGTGTCTTCTTGAAAAATCCACCAATTCTGATTTTTGATGAAGCTACTTCAGCTTTAGATAATGAATCCGAAAAGATCGTACAGGATTCCCTGGAATCCCTGGCAAAAAACCGCACAACATTTGTTATCGCGCATCGTTTAAGCACAATCCGCAATGCAGAACGTATTGTGGTCTTATCAGAAGAAGGTATCGTAGAAACAGGTTCACACAATGAACTGTTGGAACTGAACGGTACATACGCTTCTCTTTACAACATGCAATTCACTAAATAGGGTCTGAGAAATTCTCAGACCCTTTCATTTGATATCACAGGAAATGGAATTCCATTCTTGTCCACAACCTGCACCATATACAGTTTAATCATCAGTGACAGATTCAATCCGGCGGCAGCTGCCAGTTCACTGCACTTTCTTTTAATATCCGCATCTACATTGAACACAAGTGACACAGTCTTCTCATCACTGAACATATCCTGATTGTGTTCATCCAATGTCAGTTCAAAGGGAAGACATTGATAAAGTGTCATCTGTGATAGAAAAAGCTTAATTCCAGCATTGGTGTTCATCCCTAAACGATAAAATATTTCTTCACATCGTCTTTTCAGATTCGGATTGACACGTACCGCAATATGCGCCTGTTTATTCATATTATCACAGCCTTCCTAGGTTATTATACCATAGGAATAATTCATCTTTCCATGATTTCCCTCTGGTATTTCTTTGAAATCTCCATCATCATCTGAAGCATTTCAACATAATACGATTTCAGCTGTTCATCTTGAATCAGAGCTGAATTTCTTTCAATCACTTCTTTTTCACGTGCACCATCAAACACTGGAAGCTGATGTTCCATTTTGTATTCAACCACCATTTTTACAGCCTGCATTCTTTTTTCCCAAAGTTCAGCCATATCGTGGTCAACTTCATTAATGATTGTGCGTGCTTGTTCAAGTTTATTCATAAAGATTCCTCAATTCATTTTCTCAATTATATCATTGCCTATTTCTTGATGCCATCACAATCAAACGTTCATCATGATTTTGTGTATTGCATGTCACCAGTGTCAACAATTGACTCACATCAGATTCCTCAAATGAATACAAAGATCGTTTTCTTAAACGGGATAAAGCCTGCTGAAAAAGGAACTCTTTCTGAAAATCCGTCTGCATCCAGTCATTATCAGAAGACTGATTCACAGAAAACAGAAACACACTGAACAGTTGATACACTCTGCTTTCCCCTTGAAAATGCAGCACAAGTTCAGGATGACTTCTTGCGAATTCTTCATCCAGATACTGCATCAAAGGAGTAAACAGAATCTGTGATGTCCGACTTGAATGTCCATAAAGAATCAAATTATCACTATCCAATGAACAACGATAATCCATAAAATTAGGACCCGCTGTTGTCCTGTTGCCATCAACATCATGATAAACATACCATTGATTATCCGAACCCTGCACAAACGATTCTTTCAATACTCCTTCTATCTCAATAAAATTCTTATCTGTTTCATATGACTCATTCACAATCTCCACAATGATTTCATCCGGTACTGCTTCTTGTTTTTCTACAATCATCTGAGGCTGCAATGTACAAGATGAACACAACAGACTAATCAATCCCCATCGCAGGAACCTCATCATAGATTTTAATCCTTTCATTTTCAAACCAGACTTGAAGCATCTGTTCCTGTGATTTCACTTCAATGATTTGACATTCTTCACTTCTGTGATATCCGCTGGGGGCAATCACTTCACAGACACTCAATACATCACCATAAGTTACATCCTCAAGCACGATTGTTCCCTCTTCTACAAGGAAATGATCTTTATGATCACTCCATGTGACATAGACCTCTTTCTCATCACATACGCCAATCCACTCTCCTGTTTCATCCGTCTGTGCTTCAAAAATCAAATCAGTGCACTCAATATCACGATAGACCTGAAAATCAACTGACACA
>JAFYOL010000153.1 GCA_017560205.1 Erysipelotrichaceae bacterium
CATCATCGTTCCGCCATCCATCTTCCAGGTATCTGGGTTATGACAGTAAAGGCATCTCATCGGACATCCCTGGACAAAGACAACAAGTCGAACGCCAGGCCCATCTACTGTGCCGAAACTTTCCAGGGAATGAATTCTTCCTTCAATCATTAAACTGAATGATGGAATGTACGAGAGATAACTTCATCCTGCTGAGCCTTAGTCAGCTTAACAAAGTTAACTGCATATCCGCTTACGCGAACAGTCAGCTGTGGATACTTTTCAGGGTGAGCCTGTGCATCCAGCAGAGTTTCTTTTGTAAATACGTTAACATTCAGATGATGACCACCTTTTACTGTGTAACCATCAAGAAGATCAACCAGGTTATCAATTTGAGTTTCCTTGTTACTCATGCTCATTCTCCTTCCTCAGCACTCTGATCATCCAGACCCTTCATGAGTGTAGGCACAGCACATGCCATGTTTGAACCCATGCAGTCAAGACAACCAAGCACCTCAACTTCTTTAACTAAATTTTCTTCAGTTTGATCGATTTTTTCAAGCATAACGCTCTGATTTTCAATCTTAACATTCACATGTCCCACACCAAGGGAAATGGACTTGTCCAGATGAGCAATCAAATCATCGATCATTTTATCGTTTTTATTCATTGTCTTCAATTGAATCCAGTTCCAGTTCTACTTCAAGATCGCCAGTTGTAACAATTGACTTACCTAATGCATCAGGAATAATTGAGAATGTATTTGAAATACCGTCCTGTGCAGCAGAGAATGGAAGCTTAGATACAGATGCCAGTGAAGCAACAGCACCCTTAGTATCACGACGGTGCATTGGGTTAGCACCAGGTGCAAATGGTTCTCCAGCCTTACGTCCGTCAGGTGTAGAACCTGTGTTACGTCCGTAAACAACGTTTGAAGTGATAGTCAGGATTGATGTTGTAGGAACACCACCACGGTATGTATGGTTACCCTTAACATAGTCCATGAATGTCTTCACGATATCTGCAGCAATCTGGTCAACGCGGTCATCGTCGTTACCGTATTTAGGGAAATCGCCTTCTACTTCGTAGTCAACAACGATTCCGTTTTCATCACGGATTGTACGAACCTTAGCATACTTGATTGCAGACAGAGAGTCAGCTACTACTGACAGACCAGCGATACCTGTTGCGAAGTAACGCTTAACGTTCTTATCATGCAGAGCCATCTGAATCTTTTCATAGCAGTATTTGTCATGCATGTAGTGAATGATGTTCAGAGCATTTACGTATACACGTGCCAGCCACTGCATCATGTCATTGTACTTGTGCATTACTTCATCGTAATCCAGGTATTCAGATGTGATTGGACGGAATTCAGGACCAACCTGCTTCTTAGAAACTTCGTCAATACCACCGTTGATTGCATACAGCAAGCACTTAGCCAGGTTAGCACGAGCTCCGAAGAACTGCATTTCCTTACCAAGTCTCATTGAAGATACGCAGCAAGCGATTGCATAGTCATCACCATGAGTTACACGCATCAGATCGTCGTTTTCATACTGTACAGATGAAGATTCGATAGATGTCTTAGCACAGAAACGCTTGAAGTTCATAGGCAGATTGACTGACCACAGAACTGTCAGGTTTGGTTCTGGTGCTGTACCCAGGTTAGACAGAGTATGCAGGTAACGGAAAGATGACTTAGTTACCATATGACGTCCGTCAACACCAACACCACCGATTGATTCTGTTACCCAAGTAGGGTCACCAGAGAACAGATCGTTGTATTCTGGAGTACGAGCGAACTTGATCAGACGCAGTTTCATTACGAAATGGTCAATGAATTCCTGAATCTGTTCTTCAGTATATGTACCATTCTTCAGGTCACGTTCTGCATAGATATCGATGAATGTAGAAGTTCTACCCAAAGACATTGCAGCACCGTTCTGTTCTTTTACAGCTGCCAGATAACCGAAATACAGCCACTGGATTGCTTCCTTAGTATCCTTTGCAGGTCTACCGATATCGAAGCCATAGATAGCACCCAGCTTCTTCAGTTCCTGCAGAGCACGTACCTGTTCAGACAGTTCTTCTCTTTCACGGATTACATGAGAGTACATGATAACACGTGTAGAGTCTTTCTGATGCTGCTTATCAGCGATCAGACGGTCAACACCATACAGAGCTACACGACGGTAGTCACCGATGATACGTCCACGACCATAAGCATCAGGAAGTCCTGTGATTACGTGAGAAGAACGGCATCTTCTCATTTCTGGAGTATATGCATCAAATACACCAGCATTGTGTGTCTTTCTGTGAACAGTGAAGAAATCAACGATTTCAGGGTCTACCTGATATCCGTTATCTGCACATGCCTTTTCTGCCATACGGATACCACCGTAAGGCTGTAATGAACGCTTGAATGGCTTATCAGTCTGGAAACCAACGATTGTTTCCAGATCCTTGTTCAAGTATCCTGCTGCATGAGAAGTGATTGTTGAAATCACATGTGTATCCATATCGAGGACACCACCAGCTTCTCTTTCCTGACGTGTCAGATCCATGACCTGATCCCACAGTTTAAGTGTTGCTTCAGTAGGACCTGCGAGGAATGATTCATCCCCATCGTATGGAGTGTAGTTTTTCTGGATAAAGTTGCGAACGTTAATTTCCTTTGACCAAACGCCATCAACAAATCCCTTGTAGAAATCTTCCATATTTACCTCCCTATAATAAAATAAATTTGCCCTAATAGGCCGGTTATATTGTACCCTTTTTTCGGCAAAATTAATAGTGATATTATCCAAGAAAGTTATTTTCCTCACAAATTATTTTTCATTTCAGGGGCAATGTGCATCTTTTGTGAATGTCTACGGTTTCAATTGACCACTATTCAAAAAGATATCTTGCAAATGACCAGAAAAAAAGTACCGAGCAATCGGTACTTTTATGCATTTTCTGAATAAAGCTGAAGTTCATACAGCTTCTTGTATAAACCATCCTGTTTTAAAAGTTCCTGATGGGTTCCCTGTTCACGAATCTTTCCTTTATGCATGACAATGATGTTATCTGCATGCTGAATCGTGCTCAGACGATGGGCAACCATGATGGTTGTACGTCCATCCATCAGAGTTTCCAGTGCCTTCTGAATCAGCTGTTCAGTTTCTGTATCGATGTTGGCAGTTGCCTCATCCATCACCAGAATCTTAGGATCAACAGCCAAAGTTCTGGCAAATGACAACAGCTGACGCTGTCCCTGAGACAGAGTGGATCCTCTTTCTGAAACAGGTTCATGATACTGATTCGGCATCTGTTCAATGAAATGAGCTGCATTGACTTCTTTTGATGCATCTTTGATCTGTTCATCACTAATTTCTTCATTCAACAGACGAATGTTGCTGGCAACATCACCCGTAAAGATAAACACATCCTGCTGCACCTGACCAATGGCCTTGCGCACTTCATGAATACTGAGTTCTTTTAAGTCCACATCATCAATCAGAATCTGACCTTTCTGAATGTCATAATAACGACCAATCAGATTCAGAATCGAACTCTTTCCTGCACCCGTTGCTCCGACAAAAGCCACTTTCTCACCTGGCTGAATCACAAAGGAAACATCACGCAGAACGTAATTGTCATCTTCATAGGCAAACCAGACATTCTTGAATTCAATCTTCCCTTTGACTTCATTCAGTTTTACAGGGTTTTCAATTTCAGTAATCGTATTGATTTCATCCTGTACCACAAAGATCTTTTCTGCAGATGCAAAAGCATTCTGCAGTGTAGAGAACTGTTCAGCCATATCCTGAATCGGTTCAAAGAAGTTGGAAATGTAGTTGATAAAGATATACAAAGTACCTACTGTCAATGTCGATTCAATAACACTTAATCCCCCGCCAATCAAGACGATAGAAAGAGCAATCTGTGATAAAAAGTATATCAATGGTCTGAACACCGCAAAGACAAACAATTGTTTCAGATTAGCTTTATAAAGATCCATCGTCTTTTCTGAGAATTCTTCATATTTCATCTGTTCATTCGCAAAGATCTGAATCAGACGCATCCCTGAGATATTTTCAGACAAAAATGTATTCAACTGTGAAATACGTGTGCGAATTGCACGATGCACTTTACGTGACAGATTCTTAAAGATCACAATCGCTACTGTAATCACAGGCACCATCACAAAAGACATCAATGCCAGCTTCACATTCATCACCAGCATCACCACAGCCAGTCCCATGATTTTCACTGTGCTTTTAAACAGTCTTGCCAGGATACGAGAATACATTTCATTCAATGATTCTACATCATTGGTAATACGCGTCACAATCTGACCGACAGGATGTGTATCAAAGTATCTTAGAGGCAAAGAATGCACATGATGAAACAATTGTTCACGCACAGTATAGATGATGTTCTGACCTGTCTGATTCAAAGTCATGGTCTGTATATAAGAACACACCAGAGAAACCATCAGGATACCCATATACAAAAGACCAACCTTAACGATTCCCATAAAATCCTGATGACGAAGTTCTTTTAAATCATCCTGACTTAAAACCTGACCAGAGAGATTCAATGCAGAAATTTGTGCTGATGTAACAGGGCCTTCTTCAGTCAAACTGAGCAAAGATGCACTTTCTTCAGCATTCAAATCAGTAAAATAGACATACTGTTCATCCACCATCAGAATCTGTGCATAAGATGAGCAGTTTTCTGCTCTTGATAAGGACTGACCCTGGAATGTCAGATCACTGTTTTCTACAATACAGTAAGGCTCATTGTAGCCTTCAATATAAATATCAATGGCATCCCCAATCAGCACTGGACGTACCAGTTCACATGCAGTGACAACCAGCACCAGCACAAGACACAGGAGCATCTGTTTTTTGTAAGGAGTCATATAGGCAGCCAGACGGCCAAAGATACTGCCTTTGTATTCAGTATCGAGGGTATCTCTTACCATTTTAGCCATTGTTGACCACCTCTTCTTTCAGCATTTCTTCAAGGCGCTGTTTTTCCACCATTTCCGCAAAGCTTCCACTTAGTGCCATCAGCTCATCAAAGGTACCATATTCTTTAACTCCGCCTTCATCCAGAAGCAGAATGTGATCGGCATTTCTCACCGTTGAAACACGATGGGCAATCATAATCGTTGTGCTGTTTTGTCTGCGTCGTTTCAGATTTGCCAGAATCTTGTCTTCTGTATCGGTATCAACTGCACTCAATGAGTCATCCAGAATCAGTACAGAAGAGTCTTTCAGTAAAGCACGCGCAATTGCACAGCGCTGTTTCTGTCCGCCAGACAACGTGACACCACGCTCTCCCACAACCGTTTCATACTGCTCAGTAAAGTCAATGATGTTGTCATGAACACAGGCATCTTTTGCAGCTTCCATGATTTCATCCATTGATGCATCACGTTTCCCAAAGGCAATGTTTCTGGCAATGCTGTCAGAAAACAACATGCTGTCCTGCGGCACATAAGCAATGCTTTCTCTGAGTACCTTCAAAGGAATCTGTTTGATGTCATGACCATCCAGTGTAATCTGACCTTCTGTGACATCATAAAGACGCAGAAGCAGGTTCACCAATGTTGTCTTTCCATCCCCTGTACGACCTAAGATTGCCAGTGTTTCACCTGGTTCAATCGTTACATTGACATCATGCAGGGCATAAGGCAGATGTTCTGCATATTTGAAAGACAGATGTTCAATCTTGATCTGGCCAGAAAGCTTTTCAATCTGATGGTCTGCATTTTCATCGGTAATCTCAGCCACTTCATTCATGACATGATTGATTCGACCAATTGCAGCTCTTCCCTGTGAAAAAGAAGTAATCGCATCACCCAAGGCAATCATTGGCCACACCAGCATCCCCAGATACTGTGTGAAGGCAATAAACTTCCCTAGTGTAATCTGACCCACAATTGCCAGATACCCACCATAAATAATTGTAATGACATACGATGCTCCAATAATAAACTCCAGCATCGGGAAAACCCCAGCCATCAATTTTACGACATCCATGTTGTGTTTCAGATTATTCTTGTTGATCTGTGCAAAAGCATCATCCTGTTTCTTTTCCTGAACAAAGGCTTTGATTACA
>JAFYOL010000154.1 GCA_017560205.1 Erysipelotrichaceae bacterium
CGATAGCGAGATGGACACACCTGTACCCATCCCGAACACAGAAGTTAAGCATCTCAGCGGCGACAATAGCATGGCGTGCTCATGTGAAGATAGCACGCTGCCAGGTTACTTAGGAACTCATTTGAGTTCCTTTTTTTATTTTAAAATTTTGGGAAAAACTATAATTTTGCCATTGCATTGTTGAAGATTCGGAGTATAATGTAAACCGGTTAAATAAGGAGGTTGCAATATGCAGGTATTGTTTTTTATTTTAAAGCAGGTAGAATTGATGAATGATATTTTACATGCACTTGGTGAAGCTGGTATCAAAGGTGGTACGATTCTGGATGCTAAAGGTATGGGAGAAGCTCTGATGAATATGGAAGATATTCCTATGTTTGGTGTTCTGCGTTCACTTCTTTCAAATGAAGAGAAAGAAGATGTTAAAATTTTAATGTTTGTGGTACAGGATAATGAAGTTGTTCCTACAGCAAGCGCAATTAAGAAGGTTGTAGATCTTTCTAAGCCTAATACAGGAATTCTGTTCTCTGTTCCTATTTACTACTGTGAGGGTTTAAATAAGTAATATGATATCGAATTTATATATTTGTTTAGGTATTGCCATGTTTTTGGCATTGTTTTCTGGCAAATTAATGAAAATTTGCAAACTGCCTAATGTAACAGGTTATTTGTTGATTGGGTTGCTTGCAGGTCCATATTGTCTGAATGTTGTATCAGAAGAAATTCTGCATACACTCTCATTTATTCCAACAATTTCATTAGGGTTTATCGCACTGTCAATCGGTGCTGAATTCAAACTGAGCTATCTGAAAAAAGTAGGAAAAGCTCCAGTTGTGATCGCGATTTTGGAAGGTCTTGGAGCGATTCTGGTAGTTGATGCTGCATTGATTCTGACAGGTCACGATATTCGTTTCTCACTTGTACTTGGTGCAATTGCTTCTGCAACAGCTCCAGCAGCAACATTGATGGTTGTGCGTCAGTACAAGGCAAAAGGTCCGGTTACAAGCACTTTGCTGCCTGTAGTTGCGATTGATGATGCTGTAGCATTGATGGGCTTCGGTATTTCTGTAGCTATTGCGAAAGCTCTGGCGAATCCAACTGCTTCAATCGCATCTGCATTGATTCACCCAATTGTTGAAATTGTTGGTGCATTGATTGTTGGTGGGCTGCTTGGTGTTGTTTATGCATTCCTGATCAAGAAATTCACAGGTCGCGGTAATCGTATGTCTGTAACATTCGCAATGGTATTTGTCTGCCTTGGTCTGTGCGAAACATTTGCACTGTCCTCACTTCTGGCATGTATGGCAATGAGTGCAGTATTTGTTAACTTGTCAAATGAATACGAAACAGTATTCTCATTGACAGACCGTATTACTCCACCACTGTTCATGTTGTTCTTCTTCCTGTCTGGTGCTGAGCTGAACATGGGTATTCTGTCATCTGTTGGCATTATCGGTATTATTTACGTAGTCTTCCGTGTTATTGGTAAGGTGTCGGGTGCTTATCTTGGAGCTAAGGTTTCAAAAGCGCAGCCGGTTGTTCAGAAGTATCTTGGTTTGACATTGGTACCTCAGGCAGGGGTTGCGATTGGTCTTGCAACAACAAGCATGTCTGTTGTTCCTGAATTTGGTACACAGATTCAGACAATCATTCTCTGTGGTACAGTAATCTATGAATTGATTGGACCACTGACTACAAAGATGGCTTTAAAGAAAGCTGGAGAAATTCAGTAGTTAAACAACACACGTTCATTTAAGAACGTGTGTTTTTCTTTTTGATTCCATAGATTCCTCAAAAGAATGTATGATAAAATAGAATAAATGTTCCACATGGGGGATTTTGTCATGAAGAATGGAAAGAAAATTTTAATTGTACTTGTTTCAGCACTGATATTGAGTGTTGTTGCTCAATTTGCCTACAACATGCTTTTTGTAAAAGAAGCTGTCTTTGAAACGACAAAAGGTGGAGATGGGAAGCTGACACAGATGCTGTATGAATCTGAGTTTTTGGAAGATAGTTATTTTAAAGACACAGCACTTATATCCTCAAACCTGGAAGGGGCAATTGAGAGAATTGATATTCGAGAAGACTGTGCAGATTTTACAGCCAATGCTCTGATTCGTTTCTATCTTGAAAATGAGCACCGTTTAGAAGAAGTGAATAAGAATGAGATTAAAGAATGTCTGACAGGATTTAAATACTGGATGGACCAGTATGATGGACGTTCAGATTCGATGTGTCATTGGTCTGAAAATCATCAGATTCTTTTTGCGGTTACTGAATATCTTGCAGGCAAGACATGGCCTGATGCCATCTTTGCGGATGGGAATACTGGTGAAGTTCATGTTGAATTTGCTAAAGAACGCATCAATGCCTGGATGGAACAGCGTTATCTGTATGGTTTCAATGAATATTATTCCAATAATTATTACCCTGAAGATATTGCCCCAATGGCTAATTTCATTCAGTTTGCCGACAAACAAGATCAGGATATGATTGATCGAATGATGATTGTTATGGACATTATCTGGCTGGATATTGCGACACAGTCATATCAGTATACAGATGAATACGGAAATACACAGTATGCATTTATGTCAGCCAGTGGAAGAATGTACATGGACAACAAAGCAAGTGATGATACAGGTAATCGACTGCGTCCTTATATAAATTTAATTCTTGAAAATGGTGATGATTATCTGACAACAACCAGAAATTTCTTTGTCTGTTTCAAACGTATGATTGAAGCAGGTGTTTATCAGGTTCCTGAAGTCATTAAGGAAATCTTTAAGGACAATTCCTCTGTGCAGATCATCAAATCCAGCAATGGCATCACATTGGATGAGCTTGTTTCTGATGGCTATGTAGGTGAATCTGTTGGTCAGATGATGATGCAGATGGGGATGGAAGCTTTCTCCAATCCAGAAGTGATCGATAATTCGATTCGTTATCTGAATGAAAATAAATTATTCGAAAATGAGTTTCTGAATGATTTTAAACTGGTCAATTTGTGGCCTTTAACACTGACAAAGACATTAGGACCTATTTCCAGCCTCTTAAATCCTTCAACCAATGGGAAGGCGATTCAACGTGCCAATGTTTACACTTATCAGACTGAATACTATTCAATGAGCACAACTCAGCAGCATTTTGCAGGGGATTATGCGGATCAGCATCACATCAGTTTAAGTACACTTTCCAATGATTTAAGTGTCTACAATTCACAGCCAATGCGCAATCATTCACGCTCACAGTATTGGGTAGGATATGGTCGCTTGCCATATGCAGTGCAGGATGAAAATGTTAATATTGCTATCTATGAACTTCCAGAAAAAGCAGGTATGCTGGAACCTCATATTGTTGAGTATACTCATGCTTATTTTCCAGTAGGACTTTTTGATGAAGTGAATTTGGATTATCTGAATCAAGGCTACATTTTTGGACGCAAAGGTGATAGTTATGTCATGATGTGTGCTAAATCAGATGAAGATGCTGTATTGATGTTTAAAAATGATATGTCAGGTGTAACTGAACAAGAATTGGCAGAGGATCGCGATGATATCAAGACATCTGTTAAAGAACTGATTGAAGCCAGTGGTGATTTTCGTTATGATCTGATATTTGAAGGTGGAAATACTCATGCATGGATAACAGAATTAAGCAGTGTTGAACAGGATGGGTCATTTGCGTCCTTTGTACAGCGTATTGTGTCCAATGATGTTCAATTTGAAGAAATGGCTGTCAATTATGTGTCCAATGGAAAACATTTTGAGGTCAGCTATGACGAATACTTCAAGCTTAATGATGAAGTAGTGAATACAGAATATGCACGTTTTGAAAGTGTCTATGGTATAGTCGATAGAAAATCAGATATCATGAATTTCAGCTTCAATGGAAAAACACTGACATTGAATTATCAAGAAGGGACGCGTGCTGAATGAAAATAGGAGTACAGACCTTTACCATCAGAAAGATGCAGAAAAAGGATATCAAGAAAGCATATCTTCCTTTGATAGAAATGGGAATCTTAAATGTTGAAATCGGTCGAATGAAGTTTACTGAAGAAAACGCTCTAAAAGTAAAATCTTTAATTGAACGTTATGGTTTGAATGTGACGTCCATTCAGGTCAAACCTAAACATGTATTTCATCATATGGATGAGATTGTACAGTTCTGTCATTTAACAGGATGTACCAATGTAGTGATCTCAATGCTTCCATTTTCATGTATTTTAGGAAATGAACAGAAATTCTATGATTTTATTGGTGCATTAGATAAAACATATGATGAATATCAGAAACATGGCATTAATCTAGGTTATCATCACCATGACTGGGAATACATCACTTTGTCCAATGGGCGTACAAGAATGGAAGAATTATTGTCAAAGACAAAAAGGATTATGTTTGTCCATGATACTTATTGGACTGCCAAGTGTGGTCAGGCAAGCTGGAAACAGGTTCAGCAGTTTGGATCACGATTGATGGGAATTCATTTAAGAGATATGACATTAAAGAAAAAAGGACTTAAAGTCCTTGCGAAAGATGCGCCAGTTGGAACAGGTGTCATTGATTTTGAGCGGATATTTGAAATGGCTCAACAGGTGGGATGTCGCTATGGCGTAATTGAACAAAACAGTACACATCCTTATGAAGATATTAGAATCAGCTTTGAAAACTGTAGAAAGTTTAAAGAAAACAGGAGCATAGAAGTATGGAAAAGAAACAACGCACAATGAATAAAGGGGAAAAAGGATTCTTTGCCTTGGCTGACATCTATGGTGGTGGCGGACAGGCGATGATTGGTGTCCTGTATTTCTTCTTTTTAACCGATATTATCGCTTTAAAACCAGTCCTTGCAGGAATAGTCACTTTGATTTCAGAAATCTGGGATGCGATCAGTGACCCATTGATGGGGGTATTAGGTGATAACACCAAGACAAAGATGGGAAGACGTCGTCCTTATGTACTTTTGGGAGGATGTCTGCTTCCAATTGCCTTCTCATTGATTTTCTTGCCGGTGAATGAATTAAGCGAAACAATGAAATTTATTTACTGTGCTGTAACTTATCTGTTTTACAACACGGTATCTACAATGATCAATGTATCATATAGTTCGCTGTCTTCTGAAATCAGTACAGTTAGTGAAGAAAGAGACAGTGCAAATGTGATGCGACTGGTGGTTTCTACTGTGGGTGCTGCACTTTGTACATTGCTTCCATCTGTTGTGCTGGATATGTATCGCAGTGGTTCGATTGACCTGACAACACTCTACCTTGTGGTTGGAGTTGGTTTTGGATGCATGTTTGCGGTTCCTGTGATCTTGTGTGCTGTCTTTGTCAGAGAACGTGTTGAAGTGCCTCAGACAAAACAGAAATTTGATTTGAGAGAATTCATTGAACCTCTTAAAATCCGTCCATTCCGTCAATTGGTTGGAATGTATCTGTCTCAGGCCTTGTGCATGGATGTGTTCTCTACAGGTGTGGCCTTATTCGCAAGTTATGTTACAACTCCAAAAGGAAGTGTGACTTTGTTTCTTGGAATCTTTATTGGGGTACAGCTGCTGGCATTCCCGATTGTCAATCTGCTGATTAAGAAACTGGATATCAATAAGATTTATCGATTTGGTCTGCCACTTTCAATTGTTGCTCTGGTGTTCTTTGCCTTGCTGGGATCGAATCTGACACTTGCATATATCTGTGTCTTCTTTGTAGCCCTTGGTTTTGCAGGGGCACAGCTGACTTCATGGATTATGTTTCCACACACTGTGGATGCAGGAGAACTGGTCAGCGGAAAGCGTCAGAGTGGATGCTGCAGTGCAATGATGACATTTGCACGCAAAAGCTCTTCTGCACTGGTTATCTTCTTGTTTTCTTTGGTGCTTGAGTTTACTGGATACAATGAAGCACTTGAAGTTCAGAATCTTTCTGCACAGCTGGGAATCAAATATACGATGGCATTTACATGTATTGTGTTTATGATTTTAGGTTTTATCATGGCAAAACGTTATGTTTTAAGTCGTGGTATGAATGAAAAAATCCAGAAATATCTGACTGTAAAACGTGAACAGAAACTGGATACACTGAGTGCATCTGATAAAAAAGAATATGAAGAACTTCTGAGTCAGTTAGGAGCATAATCATGGATTACAACGTTTCTTATTTTGAAAAAGTTGTTCAGCTTACAGATTACCTTGCCCGCAGCTGGGACCCTAAAATGAAATGGATGTGGGGAGAAGCGTTATTGGGTTATGCCATGGATGAACTGGACAAAGCCAAGAACACAACTTCCTATACTCAGTTTCTGATGGATTACTGCAGCTATTGGTCACAGGTAAATCCTGCCGTCGACCAATCGGATACTGCAGCTCCTGGTCTGATTACGTATGCCATGTACAAGCGTACCGGCGATGAGGGATGCAGAAAGCTGACGGATAAAGTACTGGATTATATTCGCAATGAACCACGTCTGTACCTGGATTGTCTTAACCATCTGGGCAACAGCACAAAAGGTAAAATGTATCCAAAAAGTATCTGGGTGGATAGTGTGATGATGTTCAGTGTCTTTACTTCGCTGTATGCCAAAGAACAGAATGATCAGGATCTGCTGGATTTTGCGGCTCGTCAACCTAAACAGTATGCTTCGATGATGCTGGATACAAAGACGAATCTCTGGTCTCATTCCTATTGGGTGAATTTTGAAACGGCTTATCCTAAAAACGTCTTCTGGGGTCGAGGCAACGGCTGGGTGATCTGTGGTTTTCCTATGATTCTTGACAATATCGGTTTAAATCATCCTGAGGCAAAGGAAATCATTGATATTTATCAGAAGTCATCAGAAGCATTGCTTCAGTGCATGAATGAGGATGGTACATTCAATACGCTTTTAACTCAGAAATCCTATCGTGAACTCTCGGCTACTGCATTGATCAGTGCAGGATGGATGCATGGTGTTCGTTGTGGTTATCTGGATAAAAAGTTTCTTGAACCAGCCATCAAAGCATTTCAAGTCTGTGTTGATGCTATTGAAAAATCAGATGAAGGTCTGTATATGACTGAAATCAGTGGACCAACAATTCCACTTCCATTGTTTCCAACATTAGGATACAAAATGATTCCTCTTGGTAAAAACTGGAGTTATGGTGTTGCGGCATTGATTTTTGCAGCGATTGAATACAAGAAAACATTTGAATAAATAAAATTAGAGTATCACTAGATACTCTTTTTTATTGGGAGTTTGAATTTTGATTTTTGTTTATGTACAATGTCAATAGAAACAATTTCATAGAAAGGAATTCACTATGAGAATCATGCATTTATCAGATCTTCATTTAGGAAAACGTGTCAATGAGTTTTCCATGCTGGAAGATCAGGAATATATTTTAGTGAAAATCATCAATATCATTGATGAAACAAAACCTCAGGCTGTTGTGATTGCAGGGGATGTTTATGACAAGACTGTTCCTCCAATTGAAGCAGTTGAACTGTTTGATGATTTTTTAGTTCGTCTTTCCAAACGTGATATCAAAGTCTTTGTGATCAGTGGGAATCATGATTCTGCTGAACGTATTTCTTTTGGTGGGCGTTTGATGGAAAAAAGCGGTATTCATATGTCTCCTGTATATCAGGGAAAGGTTGAACCTGTTGTGTGTCATGATGAGTATGGTGAACTATTTGTTTATCTGCTTCCTTTTATCAAGCCTAGTCAGGTTCGACGCTTTTATCCTGATTCAGAGATCAATTCTTATACAGATGCATTAAAAACAGTGATTGATTCAATGAACATAGATTCTGAGAAACGCAACCTTCTGGTAACCCATCAGTTTGTTACAGGTGCATCGACCAGTGATTCCGAAGAACTTTCAGTGGGTGGTACAGATAATGTTGATGTGAGTGTCTTTGATAATTTTGACTATGTTGCATTAGGTCATCTTCATCGTCCACAGAAATGCGGAAGAGATTCTGTACGATACAGTGGTACACCATTAAAGTATTCTTTTTCAGAAGCGAAAGATCATAAATCAGTGACTTTAATTGACTTTCTGGAAAAAGGAAACATACAGATTTCTCTGGTTCCTTTGCTTCCTAAACGCGACTTGGTTGAGCTGAAAGGATCTTATGCTGAACTGACTTTAAAAAGTTTTTATGAAGGTACATCCTATACCACTGATTATGTGCATATCACTTTAACAGATGAACAGGATATTGTAGATGTTCTGATGAAACTGAGAGTGATTTATAAAAATATCATGAAACTGGATTATGATAATCTTCGTACTCGTCATCATGCTGAAATACATGGTGCATTGGATGTCAAATCAAAATCTCCATTTGAACATTTCAGTGAATTCTATGAAATGCAGAATGGTCAGACTTTAAATGATGATCAGATTTCTTTTGTGAAAGAAATCATGGATGAGATTTGGAGGGATGATCAATGAGACCTATTTATTTGAAGATATCAGCATTTGGTCCATATGCAGGGATTACTGAATTTGATTTTACGAAATTGGGTACAGGTGGTCTTTATCTGATTACAGGAGACACAGGTGCTGGAAAAACCACAATCTTTGATGCGATTACCTATGCACTCTATGGTCAGCCAAGCGGCAATCAGCGTGATATTTCCATGTTGAGATCAAAATATGCAGATGAAAGCACACCAACAGAAGTTGAACTGACATTCAGTTATTATGATCAGATTTATACAGTAAAACGTAATCCTGAGTACACTCGTGCAAACAAACGAGGTACAGGAACGACAACAGAAAAAGCAGGAGCTGTCTTTACATATCCGAATGGAAACATAGTAACTCGTATCAAGGATGTTGATCAGGCAGTACAATCAGTGATTGGAATTGATCGTTCTCAGTTTACTCAGATTGCAATGATTGCTCAGGGAGATTTTTTGAAACTTCTTCTTGCGCCAACTAAAGAGCGCATGGAAATCTTCCGTCATCTGTTTAAAACAGAACGTTTTTCACTCATGCAGGAAAAACTGCAGACAGAAGCAAGAAAACTCTCGAATGAATGTCAGATGATCCGCAACAGCATTTCCCAATATATAGCAGGAATTGTCTGCGATGAAAATCAGGTAGAAATGCTGGAGGTAAAAAAAGCACATCAGGATGAATGCACGATGGAAGAAACGATGATGCTGATTGAAAGACTGATTGAGCTGGATGCTGCAAAAAAAGAGAGTTTGGCACAACAGAAAACAGAACTTTCAAAAGAACTGGATGCAGTGAAAGAGACGATTATCAGACTGAATGATATTCAGCAGGCAAAAGAGGCTCTGTCTAAAAATGAAACTGAATCACAACAGTTGACAGAAGATAAAAAGATTCTGTATCAGAACTATGAAAATGAATTGCTTCATCAGCCTCTAATTGAGAAAAATACTGAAAAAGCTGCAGAAATCAAAGCATCTTTGCCTCAATATGAAGAGTTATCCGATAAACAGAAAACATTAGCACAGAATCTTCAATGGTGTACTTTTGAAGAATCTCGAACAGCGAGGACAGAGGCTTTGATTCATCAGCTGGAAAAAGAAGTAGAACAGTTCAATCAGGAATATAAATCTTTAGAGAAAACAGGTGAACAGAAACTTCAGATTGAAGCTGAAAGAAAGACATTTATTAATGAAAAAGATTCTTTGTCTTTGTTTCAAGTGAATCTGAAGAACCTGAAAAAAGCAGATGCTGAATACAAAACTGCACTGAAACAATATGAACAGAAGGCTAATGCATTGTTTGAAACTGACCATCAGCTGAGACTGAAGACAAAGGCTTATCTTGATGGTCAGGCAGGAATTCTGGCAGATACATTGGTTCATGGGGAACCATGTCCTGTCTGCGGTTCAATAGAACATCCTTGCATTGCTGCAAAGCCTGAACATATGCCTACACAGGAAGAACTTGATCAGCTTCAGGACAAAGTGAATCAGGCCAATAAAGCGGCAAGCAATGCCAGAGAAAAAGCAGGAACATTAAAAGGTACTTATGATGAAAATCATCGTCGTGTACTTCATGATGCACAGTATCTGTTTGCAGAAGTTCCTTTTGAAAACATAGAAACTGCACTGTACGATAAGATTAAACAAACCGATGAACAAATTAAATCCATTGATTTGAAGTTGTCTGAAACAGAAAAGAAACTTGTGCGTAAAAATATGATTGAAAAGCAGCTTCCATTGAAACAGTCTGAACTGGATCAAGCCAGAATGCAAATGCAGCAGAATCAGACACAGATTCAAATGAAATCTGTTGAAAACAAGGCTCTGGGAGCTCGTATTGCACAGTTAAGAGATCATCTTCGTTTTGATTCTAAACAACAGGCAGAAGCAGAAATTACTGCATTAAACAACGCCAATCAACTTATGAAGTCAGCGATTGAATCAGCACTGAAGAAATACAATGAGTGCAAAGAAAGATTAAGTGCTTTGGCTTCGGCAAAAGAAATGCTCATTAAACGCATTGAAGGCACAGCTGAGATGGATGTCTTTGAGCAGATCAGCATCAGAAATGCACTCTCACAAAAAGTCAGTGCACTTGAACAGCAGGAAAAGGATGTTCATAGTCGATTGGTATCCAACCGAAAGTCATTGGAAAACATTCAACTGAAGTCGGATACACTGATTCAATTGGAGAAAAAGTCATCCTGGGTTAATTCATTATCTTCGACTGCCAATGGAACACTGACTGGTAAAGAAAAAATCAAACTGGAAACTTATATTCAGATGCATACTTTTGATCGTATTATCGCCCGTGCAAATACACGCCTGATGATTATGACAGATGGTCAATATGATTTGGTTCGTCGTACAGAAGCTTTGAATAAGTCTGGACAAACGGGTTTGGATCTGGATGTCATTGACCATTACAATGGAACACAGCGCAGTGTTAAGACACTTTCCGGTGGTGAATCCTTCAAGGCATCTTTAGCACTTGCCTTGGGTCTTTCTGATGAAATACAGTCATCTGCAGGAGGAATTAAACTGGATACGATGTTTGTGGATGAAGGGTTTGGATCACTGGATGAAGATTCTTTAGCACAAGCGATGAAAGCATTGCATTCTTTAGCTGATAGTCATCGTTTAGTCGGCATCATTTCTCATGTGGCAGAACTTAAACAGAAGATTGATAAACAGATTATTGTCACTAAAGATAAATCTGGTGGAAGTAAAGTTCATCTTCTTGTATAACTCTCTATGGAACCATAGAGAGTTTTCATATATGATAAATATCAGATGGGAAGTGGAATGAAGATGCTGACGAGTTGTACTTTGATTCTGTTATCAGGATTACTGTTAGGGACATTGTTTAAAAAGATGCATTTACCAGCCATCATTGGAATGATCGTTGCAGGAATTATCATAAGTCCAAACATGCTGAATCTGATGGATGAATCTTTGCTGGAAATATCACCAATGTTAAGACAAGTTGCTTTGGTAATTATTTTGACTCGAGCTGGATTGACTTTGGATATTTCAGATCTGCGTAAGATTGGAAGACCAGCGTTTTTGATGTGTTTTGTACCTGCCTGTCTTGAAATGCTGGGGACAATGCTGATTGCACCTGTGATTTTTGATGTGACTATCACTGAAGCAGCGTTAATGGGAAGTGTTCTTGCAGCAGTTTCTCCAGCTGTGGTCGTACCACGCATGATTAACTTGATTGATCAAAACAAAGGAACAGAAAAAGGAGTTCCTCAATTGATTCTTGCAGGTGCTTCTGTGGATGATGTGTTTGTGATTGTGGTGTTTACTGCATTATGTGGTCTATGCTCATCCTCTTCAGCATCATTGAACTCTTTGATTCAAGTTCCAATTTCAATTATCTCAGGAATTGTGTTTGGTGCTGTGTGTGGCTTACTTTTAAGTAAGGTCTATAAATCTGTTTCAATGACTACAATGACACAGTTTCTGCTGTTAATCTGCAGTTCATTTCTTTTGCTGGAAGCAGAAGATCTTCTGACGAATATATTACCGTTTTCTGCACTTCTTGCCATCATGAGCACGGCCTTGATGATTCGTTATCAGTCTGCTGATACAGCAGGTTTATTAAAGTTGAAATACAATGCAGCTTGGACAATTGCGGAAATTTTCTTGTTTGTGCTGGTCGGGATCAATGTGGATTTGCGATATGCACTTTCAGCAGGACCGCTGGCAATTCTGCTGGTGATAGGGGCAATGGTTTTCCGTATGGCGGGTGTTTCTCTCTCTACGCTTAAGACACCATTGAATCAGAAAGAACGATTATTCTGCATGCTGGCTTACACACCTAAGGCTACTGTGCAGGCTGCCATAGGTGCTATTCCTATGTCCATGGGGCTTGCATGCGGGGAACTGATTATGACAGTTTCTGTTATTTCCATCTTGATGACAGCTCCATTTGGAGCCATTTGCATTGATCATTTTTCTGATGATTTATTAAGGGTAACCAAAATTTTTAGGGGTTTTGCCCAGAAGTTTTGGGGACAGTTTTAGGGTCTGTGAAAAGTAGAGACCCCAAAAGATGAAAATAAGGAGTTTTCAACACTACGATGTAGTGAATGAGAACTCCTTTTGTCATGC
>JAFYOL010000155.1 GCA_017560205.1 Erysipelotrichaceae bacterium
CGAGCCGACAGTTTGCCTCTTCCTTCCTTCAGATTTCACCTCACGATGAACACCCTTGGATTTGGCTAGACCTTAGGGACTGCCTCCCTCGGTCAGTGGCACTTTTCAGCCACCTAGATTTGTACCATGCTCGGCACACTAGAAAAAGCGAAATCATCACTGATTTCGCTTTTTTAATACACTAAATCTCTTAATGTTTCGATATTTCCTACATTTCCAGGAAATACAACAACACATAAATCATGGTGCAGTGCATCGTGATTCAAACGAACAACAGGTATATTCTGATAAACCTGCCCAAGCACACGACCAGTTGTCATGTCCAGTCCTTTCTTCAATACATCATAAGAGGTGATTCCTCCTTTTGATATTAAAAACTTAGGACGGACTTTTATTCTCTTCAACAAAGAAACAAATCGTTCACTGACATTTCTGACCGCAAGCAACTGTTCAAATGTATCTTTTGAAAAATCTACCTGATTTCTGCTGGTCATCAGAAGAACGTTCTTTCCATTCTTTAAGCATTCTTCTGCTTTCTGCGCAAGAACATCCAACTGTGTTTCCGCTTCATCTGTCACATCAAACTCAAAGCATTCGACACGATTCGATTTCATTAAACACTCGATTTGTTCAGTTGTCTTTCTGACATGACTTCCCGCTAAAATCAAACCACCCACATTGGAAGTATCGCAAAGATCTTCCATTTTCAATAATGGGCGACTTTCGATATGAGCAAACGCCTTCACAAATGATGCTGCTGTTCGATATTGATATCGCTCTTTTACAGGCTCAATGATATCGACAAAAGTCATCAAATGTTCCATGCAGGTTGCATTGACAATGATTTTCACTCCATCATCCGCCTGATTCAACATTTGCAGTACTTCCTGGTTATGATTTCCATCTAAAAGAGAAGTTCCAATGGACAAACAAGACATGTTTTTCCCGTATTTCTCACAAATGTACTCAGAAAGATTGCTGTGAAGATAGCCAAACGTTTTATCACGCGCAAATTCTGTCTGTGAACATGGAATCCAATTGTTATCCTGAAGCACATAGTGTACATCTTCTTCTGTTTTTCGAATTCCTTCCAGATAAGGACACAAAACTTCTCCGCAAAGTACCTTACCCCCTTTAAGAAGTTCATCCTTGATGACCTCACTTTCAAGTGGATAATGCCCTCTTAACGTAGAATCACCTCTTGAAATCACCAGAAAATCTCTAGACGTACGCTTTGAAGCTTCCATCAGATTTTGTATCAGAGTACGATGCAACTCTTCCGTTTCATTTGGAAGTAAAGAACGGCTGTTGGTTGAAAGATAAACCAGTTCTTCCGAATTTTGCATCATCTGAATCAGATGTTCAAGTTCAAAATTCATCAATACATCAATATCATGGACCGTCTGAATCCCTGTTGGATCATCATCTAAAACTACAATTTTAGTTTTTACCATATAAGACATCAACTGCTTTTTTCACACCCATTGCTGGACTTGTCAATACAGGGACTTTTGTTTCTTTCAAATATGGCAACAATGCTGTCATACTTCCCTGTGCCAGCACAATCACATCATGATTTTCTGATGCTTTATCAATTGCATCCAAAACCAGTCGATTGTGTTTGTCCACATCTTTTTCTTTCATCAGAATATCCAGTGCGCCATCAACCAGAAGTTCATCAACCACAACAGATTTACCTGCCAGTTTTGCCTTTGAACGAACCAAATCACTGCTAGGCTGAACAGTTGATGCCACAGTTGCGATAACCGCAATTCTTTCACCGATTTCAACAGCTTTCTCAGCCATTGCCTCATCCACCTTAACAACAGGCACGTTAACACATTTCGATGCAATATCAGAAGCTTCTCCTACCGAACTGCACTGATTGAAAATCAAATCAGCACCTAAGCTTTCCGCAACCTTAAAATAAGTACACATTCTGGAAATGATTGCAGGTGTAATATGACCTACTGTTTTCACCTCTTCAAGAAGTGAATCATCTACAATGTTCATCAGTTCAACTTCTGGAGCTGCTTCAGTGAATAAGTTTTTCAGTTCATAGTAAGAAACATTACTAGTATGAATGCAGGCAATTTTCATGTTTTTTTCCTCTTTTCTTTAAAACACAACAGGCGGATAACCGCCTGTTTTAAATAATATAGAATTCTTGTAATCATCTGATACAATTCCATCTTTTGAAATTGAATCAGACAAGTGATTTCATTCCTATTGATGACGGACTTACAATTTCTTAATTAAATCAAATTGTGCTTTTTCAAGAAGTGTGCAATTCCACTGGAGTTATTATCCAATGTAACTTCAAACGCTTCCTTTTTTACTGTATCCATTGCATTTCCCATCGCAATTGGATACTTGACTACTCTAAACATAGACAGGTCATTTTCACCATCACCAAAGACTGCAATCTGATCTGGAGTAATTCCCAGACGTTCTGCAAGTCTCAGGATTGCAGCACCCTTGTTGATGCCCTGAGGTGCACACTCAATCCATTGAGGCGATGTTCTTGCGAAATGATACTTGTGTCCAAGTTTCTCAAGAAGCTCTTCATATGGCTTAGCCAGATACTCTGCAGTGTGTGCCAGACAGATTTTGTTGACTGGATTTGGAATTTCATCCGGTGACTTGATGTAGTTGATGGAAGAATAACCTCTTCTCTGGTCAACGATCATCTTAAATGTTCCTGCAGTCCATGGCACATCATCCGCAATATCATTTTCTTTACGGTACTGAGCTTTCAATTCCATGAGTGAATCAGGAATGTAGTCATAGATTGTTGCATCCATAACACCCATAACTTCAATGTCATAAGGCATTGCAGCATCATAGATTTCCTTGATTTCTTCTTTCTGAAGCTGACGGATAATTTCATGTTCCATTGTTGCAGTCTTTGTCAGTGCTGCACCGTTAACACCAATAAAATAACCATCATATTCAGGCATTTTGAGCTGAAGTCCATATTCTGTCAAAGTTTTATAGCTTCTACCTGAAGCCAATACAAGACGGATTCCTTTTTTCTGTGCTTCCATCAATGCATTCAGATTTTCTTCTGGAATACACTGATCAGAATTCAGCAGTGTACCGTCCATGTCCATGACAATCAGACGAATATCCATTTTAGAATCTCTTTCCTGCTGCTCTGTCAACGATCAGAGTTACATCTGGATGATTCTGCAGAATTGAAGCTGGGCAGTCTTCAGTTACTGGACCACAAACCATGTTGTATACAGCATCCTGCTTGTTCAGACCATTTGCCACAACCAGAACTTTTCTTGACTTCATGATTGTTGCGATACCCATTGTGCAAGCGTGTGTAGGCACTTCTTCACCCAGTGGATCGAAGAAACGTGCGTTGTCTTTTCTTGTGCTTTCCTTCAGTTCTACAACATGTGTCAGTGAATCAAAGCTTGTGCCTGGTTCATTGAATCCGATGTGACCGTTAGATCCGATACCCAGCAGCTGAATGTCTACAACGTAGTCTTCCATTGCCTTTTCGTAATCTGCACAGTTCTGTTCCAGATCACCATTACCCAGTGGCAGGTGTACGTTTTCTTCAGGAATTTCGATACCTTCGAACAGGTTTTCATGCATGAATGTGTAATAAGTCTGTGAATGATTTCTATCCAGACCTACATATTCATCCAGATTGAATGTAGTTACATTGCTGTAATCTGTACCATTCTTCTTATGGTCTTCGATCATGCACTTGTACAGACCGATTGGGCTTGAACCTGTAGCCAGACCCAGAACTGGATTTGGTTTAGAATCGATGACTTCCTTCATGACTTCAAAAGCTTTCTGGCTCAGTTCATCGTAGTTTTCAACAATAATAATTTTCATTTTCTATCTCTCCTTAATCCATCCAAAATGGACACATGCATTGTACAGACCATCCTCTTCAATTCGATCCGTAATGTAATCTGCATGCTGTTTTAGTAATTCTGTGGCATTGCCCATCGCAATTCCAATTTCTGCAGTTTTAATCATCGCCAAATCATTGTTGGCATCCCCAAAAGCAGCAGTTTCATTTTGTTTGATCCCCCATAAAGCTGCACATTCAATAATCGCAGTGCCTTTGTTTACATCAGGTGCTGTAATTTCACTTGCGCGACTCATCACAAGATGGAAATTCTTCTTGCAGTGATCAAGCACTTCAGCACGAATCTGTTCATCTGTGTTGTAATAAAGTACATGAACAAGTTCTTCCCCTTGATAAGGTTTTACTGGAGGTCTCATCAAATACAATCGATAGAACAAGTCTTCAATATCCTGATCTTTCACATTCAGACAGTTTGTACCATCAGGAGCTGACCAGCGATAGACCAGCTTATGCTGGTCCATCACTTTGATTGCTTCTTTAATTTCATCATTCAATGAATGATTCACAACCAGTTTACCATTCACATAAATCTGTGCACCTGCTAGACATACAATCGCATCCATCATTTCAAAATAATGTTTTGGCAGATGAACAAGTTCTGCATAAGCTCTGCTTGTACAGATTGCAATCTTAATGCCTGCTTCTTTCAATTTTCTAAAAGCCAGTTTTGTGGATTCAGGGCTATCATGAATCGCATGAAGATAACTTGTTGCATCGATATCAAAAAATATCGCTTTAATCATTTCAATTATTTAACAGCCTTACCCATTGCATAAACCTGAACAACTTCATAGTCACGGTCTAATACAACCAGGTCAGCATCATAACCAGCGCAGATCTTACCCTTGCGATCATCAACACCCAGATAACGAGCAGGGTTGATTGTAGCCATATTGATTGCCCAATCAACTGGAATCAGAGCTTTTTCAATCAGGTTCTGCAGCCCCTTGCTGAAACGCAGTGTTCCACCTGCCAGAGTATTAGTACCCTGCAGATAAGCTGAACCATTTTCACGGATTTCAATTGCATTTCCACCCAGGAAATAGTTACCAGGTGCGCATCCCTTAGCGCACAGAGCATCATCGATCATAATGCAGTATTCTCTACCCTTGCTTGTAATAAATGCATAAACTGCTGCCCAGTCAACATGGTTACCATCGCAGATGATTTCTCCATATACATCTTTAAGACGCATTGCAGCACCAACCAGAGATGGTTCACGGTGATGCAGACCATTCATACCATTATAAACATGAGTCATACCATTAGCACCGTTAGCTACAGCCAGAACAGCATCCTTGAATGTTGCACCAGAGTGACCAATTGATACGTTAACGCCATTCTGAGCGCAGTAACGAGTCAGAGCGAAATCTGGATCCATTTCAGTAGCCATAGTAATGATCTTGATCAGACCATTTGCAGCCTTCTGATATTCTTTAAACTGTTCAACACTTGGTGTTACGATATACTGAGGAGGCTGAGCACCCTTATTTTTCAGGTTCAGATAAGGACCTTCGAAGTGAATACCGAGAATTTCAGCACCTTCATATCCTTCTTCAACCACTTTTGCAACATTAGCAACAGCATCTGTCAAAACTTCTACTGACTGAGTCACAGTTGTAGGACAGAATCCTGTAATACCTTCTTCAAGCAGGCCTTTTGCCCACATAACCAGACCTTCACGATGAGCATCGTTTGTGTCAAATCCTAATCCACCATGGCAGTGAACATCAATCATACCTGGAATAATACGGTTTTCACCAAAGTCCTGATCTACTTCCTTTGATCCGTAAGGATGAATAGCGACAACCTTACCATTTTCCATTTCAATCTGAGCTTCAGTGAAGATGCTGGAAATCCATACATTTTTACTCTGAATAATCATTGTTAAATTCCTCCTATGTAGTTACTCTAATTATACATTTTCCGTTCCACTTCTTCAATCTTAACACACCTTGTGCTATACTTTTTTATATAGAAAAGGTGATGTTATGATCAAAAATAAAGTAATCGAAATCTGTGCAGGAAGCATCGAAGACTGCGCAACAGCCGAAATGTTCCCAGTGGACCGAATTGAACTCAACAGTGCAATTGAGCTTGGCGGATTAACTCCTTCTGTAGGTACGCTTTTACAGGCAAAACAAGTAACTAAGCTTCCAATTTGCTGCATGGTTCGTCCACGTACAGCAGGCTTTGTCTATACAGAAAAACAGTTTGAAAGCATGTTGTTTGACGCAAAACTTCTACTTGAACACGGGGCAGATGGTATCGTTTTTGGATTCCTTCATGAAGATTCAACCATTGATGTAAATCGAACAAAGAAAATGGCAGAATTAATCAAATCCTATGGTAAAGAAGTTGTCTTCCACAAAGCATTTGACCAGACTCCTGATAAAATCAAAGCATGCGAAACTTTGATTGAATGCGGAGTTAACCGTATTCTGACAAGTGGAGGAGAAAACTACCCACATATCGAACAAGGATTTGACTTATTAAGAGAACTGATTGAACGTTATAATGATCAGATTACTATTTTAGTTGGCGGCGGAGTACGTGCTCACAACATTCATAATATCCTTGAAAGCACAAAAACAACTCAGATTCATATGACAGCAAAAGAAATGAAAAATGATCTGGGTGAATATGCTGCAGTATCAGAAAAGAACCTGAAAGAAATCTTAGGTAATATTTAAAAGAGAAAACAAGTCCAAAAGTGGACTTGTTTCTTTTTTATCATAGAAATAGAAAAAGGACGGATAAATCCGTCCTTTAAAGTTTTAAACTTTAAATTCTTACTGATTCTTAAGCCAGAACGCCCAGAACACGCAGAACGATTGCCAGTACTACTACAGCAATGATCAGCTTGTTTGAGTTCATCCACTTCTGACCCAGCAGCCAGTAGCACAGTGCAGCCAGCAGAGCTGGGAACAGTGCAGGCATGATGCTGTTTGCATAAGTCATCAGAGGGAATTCCTTCATCAGGTCAGAACCGTCAGCGTCAGTACCGATCTTAACAGTGAGAGTTGCCAGAGGGAACTTAACCATTGTAGCGATCATTGCACCAACTACAGTCAGACCCAGAACAGAAGCAGCTTCAGTCAGAGCGTTCATCTGTCCGCTCAGTGAAGTAACGAGCTTAATACCCTGAGTGTAACCCATGTCGAACAGACGAGGTCTGATCAGGAACAGTACGCAAGCATACCATACAGTCCAGATAGCGATACCGATAGCTGAACCTTCAACTGCCATAGAAGCAGCGATTGAACCAAATACTGCACCAGCGATCATACCAAAAATAGTATCACCGATACCAGCGAATGGACCCATCAGCGCTGTCTTAACAGCTGCTGCAGTTTCAATACCTACAGCTGTTGGGTTCTGTTCTTCGATCGCAACGTCGATACCCAGAATCATGTCACCCATAGCAGGCTGTGTGTTAAAGAACTGTGAATGAACCTTCAGAGCTTTGTCTTTCAGTTCAGGATTGTCTCCGTAAAGTTTTTCGATCATTGGAAGAACTGTAGACAGGTATCCAAGACCCTGCATACGTTCATAGTTCCAACCAATCTGTGACTGCCAAATCCAACGGAAATGAATCTTATGCAGTTCCTGTTTAGTAAATTTCTTAGTCTTCATAGTCGTCACCTCCAACGTTAGAAGCAGCTGCAGGAGCAGCAGTAGCGTTCTGGAACACTAACAATGCAGCGCACAGACCAACCAATGCAACACCCAGAGTTGCCATGCCCAGGTAAGCAGCCAGTACGAAACCAAGGATTACATACTGAGGCTTCTTAGTAACAGGCAGGTAGCGGAGCAGGATTGCGAAACCGACAACTGGCAGCAGACCACCAGCGAGTTTGAATCCGTCCATCAGCCACTGAGGCAGGATTGCCATCAGAGTATCAACGAGACCCTGACCGAACAGCAACAGAACGAATACTGGCAAGCCACGTGACAGACCCCAAGGGATAATACCCAGGTGGTTCATCAGTTCGATACCCTTAGTATTACCTTCTTCAACATATCTGTCAGCGATATGCTGGAAAGCAGTGTTAGAGAAACGAGCCAGGATGTCCAGCTGTGTGAAAAGAGCAGCCAGTGCAACACCGATAGAAGCTGAGAAAGTTACTGGGTCAGCACCAGTAGTAGCTCCTAAAGCTGTTGTGATCATACCAGAAGAAGTGATGTTTGGAATTGAAGCACCACCATAAGTTCCAGCACCCAGCTGAGTCATCTGAAGTGTACCACCAACAATCAGACCATAAGTAGGGTTACCAACTACTACACCTGTGAATAAGCAAGCCAGGATAGCACCGTTCATACCGATACCCCAAGACAAGCTATCGATAATTCCCCAGAAGGCCCATGCAGTGATCAGAAGAATTTGGAAAAAGTTTAATTCTGCCATAAATTATCCTCCCTTTCATATTTATGGAATTTTGCAAGAAGATTTTCATCTTCTCAGCTAATTCCGCCCTCACTAGGCTGACAACAAAGTGAAAGCGTTTTCGCTTTATCATTATGTCACTAGTTCTTTTAAAAGTCAACCACAGTTCACATAAGTTTCACACATTTTATCAAACTTTCACATTTGTAAAAAAAGAGCCTAATGACAAAAATAAGGAGAAAGCCTATATGTTTTTATACACTTTCTCCCTTTTAATACAGATATACTAATCTTATTTGCGATATTTTGTTTAAATCTGCTGAATTTATGTGATATTTTCTTTTGTTTTTTCACACATTTTCAGCATGATTCATCACAAAATCAGACACGACGCAGACGATCCAGATACTTTTCTTCCAGAGCTTCATTGAATTCTCGACCACCATCAACATTCTGTGATTTATAGATTGGTGGTGTAATTCCATGAGAAATCAGAATCTCAGCAATGCGATAAGTCACTGCCTGCACAATTACAGAAGTTGTAATCATGGACATGCCGCAGATCTTTGAATCATATCCTTCTACTTCACATCCGCAATCTCCTTCAGGCACACAGTTATCCAAAACAATATCTGCTACCTGATACAGATTCTTACCACATGAATGCTTTGATGTCAGCTTCTTTGAAGCTTCCAGTGCTGTAATCGCAATAACAACTGCACCTTTTGCCTTTGCACCTAATGCAATTTCAATTGGAAGTGGGTTACGTCCTGAATTTGAAATGACAAACACAACGTCATTTTCACGCACATCCACCTTCTTCATGAAGTTGGTTCCTACACCCTCAATACCTTCATATGCTCCACGTGCTGGTTCAATGATTTTCTTTGTTGGAATAAATCCTCCTGCACGATGTGCAACTTCCATTGCCCCTGCTTCTGAATGTCCTGATCCAAACGCCTGAAGAATTCCTCCTGCTTCAATCGCTTTTGCACAAGCCTGAGC
>JAFYOL010000156.1 GCA_017560205.1 Erysipelotrichaceae bacterium
AATTTTTGCAGCACATTCTTCTTTTACTTCTTTTATTAAATGCTTTTTCTACTGGTAATTATTGAAATCTGTGCTAATATATTGTAGTTAGACAAAAATGAGGTGAAAAGATGGCAAAAGAAGTGTTTAATTTTGATTTTTGTGGAAGAAAATTAACGATTGAAACCGGCGAAATCGCAAAACAGGCCGGTGGTTCTGTAATTGTACGTTACGAAGATACAGTTGTATTATCAACTGCTACAGCTAGCCATGCTGCTAAAGATACTGACTTTTTCCCTCTGACAGTTACTTTTGAAGAAAAACTGTATTCAGTAGGGAAGATCCCTGGAGGATTCTTAAGAAGAGAAGGAAGACCAAGTGAACATGCGACTTTGACAGCTCGTATGATCGACCGTCCAATCCGTCCTTTGTTTGCGGAAGGTTTCCGTAATGAAGTACAGGTAGTGAATACTGTACTGTCTGTTGATCCAGACTGCTCACCAGAAATGGCTGCAATGTTTGGGGCAAGCTGCGCTCTGTGCGTATCTGATATCCCATTCAACGGTCCTATCGCTGGTGTCATCGTTGGTCGTGTTGATGGCGAATACGTCATCAACCCAACAAATGAACAGATGGAACGTTCAGACATCAACCTGACTGTTGCAGGTACTAAAGATGCAATCAACATGGTTGAAGCTGGTGCAAAAGAAGTTAGCGAAGAAGCTATGCTTGGTGCACTGCTGTTCGGTCATGAATACATCAAGATGCTCTGCAGCTTCCAGGAAGAAATTATCGCTAAGTGCGCTAAGGAAAAAATGGATGTTGTTCTGTATGAAATCAAGCCTGAAATCAAGGCATATGTTGATGAAAACGGAAAAGCTCGTCTTGAAGAAGCTGTATCAATCAAGCAGAAGCTGGAACGCTATGGTAAGATTGATGACATCACAGATGAAATGGCTGCTGCAGTAGAAGCTATGTCATTTGAAAATGACAAGGCAAAAGACAAAGCAGTGAAGATGACTCGTGAATACTGCACTGAAATCGTTGCGAACGAAGTTCGTCGTCTGATTTCAGTTGAAAAGATACGTCCAGATGGACGTGAAGTTGATGAAATTCGTCCTTTGAATTCTCAGGTTGACCTGCTGCCTCGTGCACATGGTTCAGCAATGTTCACGCGTGGTGAAACTCAGGTACTGAGCGTATGTACATTGGGTGCTATGGGTGACAATCAGATCATTGATGATTTGACTGAAGTTGATTCTAAGCGTTTCATCCACCACTACAACTTCCCACCATATTCAGTAGGTGAAGTTGGACGTATGGGTACTCCAGGGCGTCGTGAAATCGGTCATGGTGCACTGGTTGAACGTTCACTGCTGCAGGTTGTTCCTTCAGAAGAAGAATTCCCATACACAATTCGTCTGGTTGCAGAAGTTCTGGAATCAAACGGTTCAAGCTCACAGGCTTCAACTTGTGCAGGTACTATGGCTCTGATGGCTGCAGGTGTTCCTATCAAGCGTCCAGTTGCTGGTATCGCGATGGGTCTGGTTACTTGGGGTGACCACTATACAGTACTGAGTGATATTCAGGGTATGGAAGACCACTATGGCGATATGGACTTCAAGGTAGCTGGTACTACTGAAGGTATTACTGGTCTGCAGATGGATATCAAGATTGATGGTATCAACCGCGCTATCCTGACTGAAGCTCTGGAACAGGCTCGCAAGGGTCGTATGGAAATCCTTGAAAACATGATGGGTGCTATTGAAGCTCCACGTGATCATGTTTCTAAGTATGCTCCTAAGATGGTTAACATGATGATTCCTGTTGATAAGATCCGTGAAGTTATCGGAACTGGCGGTAAGGTAATCAACCAGATTATCGATGAATGCGGTCAATGCAAGATTGACATCGAAGATGATGGACGCTGCGTGATCTACCATAACGATCAGGAAATGCTCGACAAGGCAAAATCATGGATTGAAAACATCATCCGTGAAGCTAAAGTTGGCGACATTTACGAAGGTAAGGTTGTCCGTATTGAAAAGTTCGGTGCATTCGTTAACCTGTTCGGCAATACTGATGGTTTGTTGCATGTATCTAAGATTGCTTGGGAACGTGTAGAAAAGCCTGAAGATAAGCTGGCTATGGGCGATATCGTTAAGGTTGTAGTTACAGAAATCGATGAAAAGGGACGTGTAAACGTTTCTGCAAGAGATCTTCTGGAAAAGCCTGAAGGCTATGAAGAAAAGCCTAAGCAGGATCGTCCACGTGGCGAAAAGCGTGTTTTCAAAAAGAAACAGGACTAATTAAAACAGCTCTCTGAATATTCAGAGAGCTTTTCTTTACAATAAAAAAGTGAGCTGATCAGCTCACTTTATGCTTTATATCCTTTTTCAATAATGATATCGATTACATGATCAACATGTTTCTGACATGTTTCAATATCCTGTGCTTCAACCATAACACGTACCAGAGGCTCTGTACCTGATTCTCTGACCAGAATTCTTCCTGAGTCACCTAATGCTGTTTCAACATCTTTTACAGCCTGGACAACAGCCGGATCATTCTGAGCAGTAGTTTTATCTGTAACACGGATGTTTTTGAGCACCTGAGGATAGATTGTCAGATCTGAAACAAGTTCACTCATCTTTTTCTTCTTTGCCATCATAACTTCCATCATCTTCAGAGATGTCAGAATGCCATCACCAGTTGAAGCGTATTTAGAGAAGATGATATGACCAGACTGTTCACCACCCAAACGGCAACCTGTTTTTGACATGTATTCATAAACATATTTATCACCGACTTTTGTTTTTGCATAGCCAATGTCCAATGCATCAAATGCCTTATACAAGCCGAAGTTTGACATGACAGTTGTTACAACCGTATTGTTGATGAGCTTGTCGCGTTCTTTCATATAACGGCCATAAACATACAGAATGTGGTCACCTGTAATGACATTTCCT
Source organism: Erysipelotrichaceae bacterium (assembly GCA_017560205.1). Taxonomy (GTDB): domain Bacteria; phylum Bacillota_I; class Bacilli_A; order Erysipelotrichales; family Erysipelotrichaceae; genus RGIG1896. Next base: position 2,949 of record JAFYOL010000156.1, read on the forward strand.
TTTTCATCGACACAAAGGCAGCGGTCTGCATCTCCGTCATAGGCAAATCCGATATCCATGTTGTTTTCAACGACATACTTCTGAAGTACTTCGATGTGAGTGGATCCGGCATTGTTGTTGATGTTCGTTCCATTTGGTTCAGCATTGATTACGTATGTTGAGGCACCTAATGCATCAAATACAGATTTTGCGACATTCCATGATGCACCATTGGCGCAGTCAAGTGCGACCTTGACACCCTTGAATGAGTAGATGCCTAAAGAAATCAGATATCCAACATAACGGTTTCTTCCTGATACATAGTCAACAGTTTTACCAATCTTTTCGCGATGTGCAAATGGAACTTCAGTGACTTTCTCACCAAAGATCTCAAGCTCTCCATCAAGATAAGCTTCGATGCAGTCGATTGTTGCCTGATCCATCTTTTCACCCTGAGAATTGATCAGTTTAATGCCATTGTCATAATATGGATTATGACTTGCGGAAATCATAATGCCGCAATCAAACTGATCAACTCTTGCAATGTAGGCTACCGATGGAGTAGGGGTAACATGCATCATGTAGGCATCAGCACCTGATGCAACTAAGCCAGCAATCAATGAATATTCAAACATGTAGCTGGAAAGACGTGTATCTTTTCCAATAACGACTCTAGGAGAACCTTCCTTGTTTTCTCTGTTTCTAAGTTCTGTATAATACCATCCTAAAAAACGGCCGATTTTATATGCGTGATCTGCAGTCAGATTCTTATTTGCTTCTCCACGGAAGCCGTCAGTTCCAAAATATTTTCCCATATTTACAAAGTTCACAACTGTGAATCCTTTCTTACTATATTTTATCAAAGTTTCAAGAATTTGTACAAGTAAACAGTTATTTATAGTGAATAGAGTACAATGAAATTTTCATAATTTAAATGAAAACTGGTTTCAAACAACCTTTGAAATATGATAGAATATTGAGGTGAGGTAATAAAAATGAGAATGCGTAAAAAAAGCTGGGCAGAACCATTTCTGGCCGAACATGAAGAAGTAGTAATCGCATCTCCAGCTTCTATGAAAGGAAACTGGAAAGAGCGTTTGAATAAAGAAAATCTGCATCTTGAAATTGGATGTGGCAAAGGTGATTATTTCACTCATATGGCTGCGATGTATCCTGAAAGCGGATGGGTTGGTGTTGAGAAAAACATCAATGTTGCCGCAATTGCAGCAAAAAAGCTAGTTGATTCCAACAATGCCAATCAGCTGTTGATTGCACTGGATGCTGAAAAGATTGATGAGTGGTTTGCACATGGAGAAGTAGATGTCATTCATTTGAATTTCTCTGACCCATGGCCCAAAGCTGGCTATAAGAAACGTCGTTTAAGTCATCGTCGTTTTATTGAAGTTTATGAGAATTTGTTGAGTGAAAAGGGTCAAATCATCATGAAGACAGATAATCGTAAACTGTTTGAATTTTCTCTGCTGGAATTTGCTCAATGCAATTTTATTCTGAGTGATGTCAGTGTTGATTTCCGTGCAGAAGAACATCCTGAAGATGTGATGACAGAATATGAAACTAAATTTGTGGAGTTGAATCAGCCAATTTATCGTGCAGTTTGGACAAAACTTACGAAGTAAGGAGGTCACATGAAGAAATTTTGGATTGTGCTTAGTCTTCTGATGCTTTGCGGCTGTTCTGCAAATCCTGCAGGTCTGCAGAATACATTGAATCAGAAAATCGAAAAAGTCATCCAGCAGCCTGCTATGTGCATAGCAGACAATCATAAAACATTGTTCAGTTATTATGCAGAACCATCTGTTGGAAGGATGGAATCTACCATGACTTCCAATGTTTTTCTGGTTGATAATGTTGAAGTGGTGATGAATCTGGATATCTCTACGGTAATCAATACCAAGTATTATCCTGATGTACTGACTCAGCCAAAAGCCAATGGAGATGAAATCGCATTTCTTTCAGGTAAGCTGGATGCTTGTGATGGGAATGAATATGATTATTCGGTGTCTGTTTATCTTTTGAATAATAGTAAATATTATGTTGATGTACAGACACATTATGTGAATTTCTATTCAGCAGTTGATTATGTCATGATTGATGATGTTGTATCTCAAATGCTGAAAATAGCGCGCAGTGTTGAAGTGAATGAACTTGAAATCATTCTTTATTATTCATCAAAACCTGCGGATGAACATGAAAGAGAACAGGTTGATCTGTTTCAGCAGGAGATTGCTGAAAGCGGCCGTCTGGATGAACTTCTGGGTGGTGTAGATGCTGGTCAGTTTGAAGAAGACGAACCAGAAGTGGATGATCCTGTTGAAGATATGCCAGATATCTGGATGGATGAGTTTATAGAAGAATAGGAGGAACAAATGATGTTTAAGAAATTAGTAAATCTTTTGTTTGAAGAAGAAGAAATCGAAGAGATGGAAGAAAGTTTTGAAGAAGATGAACCGGTGATTGAAATCCGTACAAAAGCTCCTGAAGCTGAACTTCCTAAAAAGGCAGAACCTGTGACATTAAAAGAAGAGAAATCTGAACCTGTTTCTGAAGAAAAGACTGAAGAAATCAAGGGGAATGAAGAACCTCAGGGTAAGCCACAGGAATCTAAGGGAATCATGATTGATCTGGATCCTGCAAAGCCTGAAAAAATCAATGTTCCTAAGTTTTCAACAAAACGTGAAATTGAATATGAATTTTCACCTGTGATTTCACCGATTTATGGGCTTTTGGAAAGCGATAAAAAGTCTGTCAATGATTTGACTGCACCACAGACAAAACGTAAAGTTGTGCCTAATAATTCATTGCTGGGAACAGTGATTTCACCAATCTATGGAGTGACAAAGGATTCTAAATCCAATATGACTTCCAACCGTGTTGTCAAAGAAGAAGATGTAGAAAATGTATCATTGGATGATCTTTTGAGTAAACCAGAACCTAAGGTGGATGATGCATGGTTTGATACTGTTCATCAGCAGCGTGAAGATGATCCAAATGATCTGGATTCTCTGATTCGTTCTTTAAGTGAAAGTGAACCGGAAAAGGTAACAACACATAAGAT
>JAFYOL010000157.1 GCA_017560205.1 Erysipelotrichaceae bacterium
ATCGCGGGTTCGATTCCCGTCCGGACCGCCATCTTAAATGCAGATGTAGTTCAATGGTAGAACGCGACCTTGCCAAGGTCGACACGAGGGTTCGATTCCCTTCATCTGCTCCATTTTTTTATCCAAAAGCTGCTTAGTGCAGCTTTTTTTGTCTATAAAAAACAGAGATAGTTATCTCTGTTTCTTGTAGTCTAAACGAAGTTGTTCATGAGTGACATTCACATCCAACAATACATAGTCTAAAGTTTCTGTATCCACTGTGAAATTAAATAGAGTAATGTAAGGATCATCTGTTGTCTGCAGAATGGAGTTGTCAAATCTGTTTTCTGAGCTTCGATAGTTCAGAATCTGTTTGATGGAATCTACTGTCTTTTCTGCATCCTGTATCAGTTCCAGTGCTTTGTGCAGTCTGAAGATGGAGTTGCTTCCTTTGTCTGTCTTAGGATTGTCTTTATGCTGGTTATGAATGTAATGGTTGGTGTGTACATACCAGTTTTCTACTGGAATGATACTGATTGAATCCGGATAGACTTCAACAGATATCGCTTTTAATGTGTTGGTGTCAATGGCAGTGACATGAAATCCTGATCCAGTTTTCATTTCTTTGCATCGTTCAATTAAATCATCCAGACTGGAAGCTTCTGAGATGTGTCGTTGTCCATAGTAGCGTGGCAGCTCATCTGGGTGAACATCTTCTTCATGAGTATAATTAATCGTCTTGATGATGCCATGTGAGTTATAGCTGATTCCATTTCCGAAAGGCATGTTGAACATATCATTGGTCATAAACCAGTTCTGTTCATCGGTATAGACTTTTGATAGACAGAAATTCTGTTCAATATAATTGTCATCTTCATTATGACTTAATACAAAATGACCATTTTCTTTTTTGGTGATGATGGTTGTACAGTGTTCAAATCCGAAATTAAACAATTCAGGACACATAATCGAAAAATACTCTATACGATCCATTCCTAATCCATCAGCTTTACCAATGGTTTCATCATAATAATCAGGATATTCCTTCTGTAATCTGTGCATCATATGAATGCACTTTTCTTTTAGTTCTGGTCTTTTCTTTAATGGAGTGTCTTTTAGTATTTCTGGATTTAAGACAGATTTAAAGTATTCTCCTGACGCTTTACCATTTTCATAAGGTGTTTGATTTAAGGTTAAGATTGTTGTTTTCATAAGGTCACTTCCTGTCTTTATTATAGAGAAAAAGTATTTTCTATTGAAGTGTTTTCTGAATTGTATGTGAAGTGTTCTGATTTCATTATGTTTGTCTTTTCATTGAATTGTGCATCGTGTAAAATGAATAATAAGGGTGATAAAATTATGATCGAAAGCATTGCAGCATATTGTGACGATTTTCAGACGATTACCGTGGATGTGTCACGTAATTTTTATCAGGGAGATGCAGGAAAATTCTATCTTCAGCATGAAGATGGAAAGATTGAAGAATGCAGATTCCGCCAGATTGAAAACAAGCAGAATCTTGTGCGTTATACACTGGAAACATTCAATAAGATTGAGGTGGGAAAGGATCTGCGTGTTGTCTCTGAAAAGGGTTATCAGGCTGCATTGCAGTATCGCTTGATTACTCAGAAAGATGAATTTGATCAGCAGTACAGCTATGATGGGGATGATTTAGGTGCACAGATTAAAGATGGCAAGACAATCTTTAAGGTGTGGGCTCCAACAGCTGTGCGTGTCATGCTGGACTATGAATTTGAAGGCAAGCAGTGCGTTGCGATCATGCAAAGAGAAGAACGTGGTGTATTCTCTTGTACAATCGATCAGAATCTGGATGGAGCATTGTATCAGTATCTGGTGCATGTCAATGGACAGGTTCATGCGGCAATTGACCCTTATGGCAAGACCAGCAATGCCAATGGTAAAAGAAGTGCAGTATTGGACACTGAAGTACTGAAGTCAAGAAAGACTGAACTGACTAAAGTAATCAAGAATTATACAGATGCCATTATTTATGAAGCAAGTGTACGTGATATGACCATCGCTTCAACAACAGGCACAAAACAGCATGGTACATTTATGGCCATGGTGGAAGAAGGTACTGTATGTGATGGTGAAAAGACAGGTTTTGATTATCTGTGTGATTTAGGGTTTACACATATCCAATTGCTTCCAGTGATGGACTTTATGACTGTTGATGAAACACATCGTGAACGTCATTACAACTGGGGATATGACCCTGCTCAGTATATGAGTTTGGAAGGCAGCTATAGTTCCAATGCGAATGATCCTGCAGCACGTGCACATGAATTCATGACCATGGTCAACAAGTTCCATAGTCAGAACATTGCGGTCAATCTGGATGTTGTGTTCAATCATCATTATGATGTTGGATTGTCATGTTTTGATCGTATTGTTCCTTATTACTATTTCCGTGTAAATGAAAATGGTACAAAATCAAATGGTTCCTATTGCGGCAATGACTTTGAATCAAAGCGTGCCATGTTTAGAAAGTACATTGTAGATACATGTGCTTATTATGTGGATGTTTATGGTATCAATGGATTCCGTTTTGACTTGATGGGTATTCTGGATGTTGAGACGATGAATCTTTTGGATAAGACATTGAGAAAAGGTCATCCTGAAATCATGTTGTATGGAGAAGGATGGAATATGCCGACTGCCCTGAAGAATGAAGAAAAGGCAATGATTGACAATCAGAAGCTGATGCCAAACATTGGATTCTTCAATGATTTCTTCCGTGATCATTTAAAAGGAAGCACATCTGAATATGAAGTGGCATCTCGTGGATTTGTGACAGGAGATGGCATGATGATTGAAGCTGCCAAGTTCTCACTTGCGGCAACTGCACATCCAAACCTGTTCAGAAAGTTTGATGCCCCAACACAAAGCATCAACTATGTGGAATGTCACGATAACGCAACTGTATGGGACAAGATGAAAATCTGCTGTGCCAATGAAGTGCGTGAAATCCGTGTTAAACGTCAGAAAATGATGAATGCCGTTGTGGTGTTAGCTCAGGGTGTTCCTTTCCTGCATGCGGGACAGGAATTCTGTCGTACAAAGAATGGTTATCACAACACTTACAACATGCCAGATCGCATCAACAACATGGACTGGCTGAGAAAGAATCGTCATCTGGAACTGGTCAAGCACATGAAGGATGTCATCGCTTTAAGAAAAGCCTGTGAAGGTTTCCGTTATGCAACAGCTGCAGAACTGAAGGAACATGTTTCTTTTGAAAAACTGGGCAATGAAGTGTTGATGTACACAATTAAAAATACAACATACAACGATGTGCCATCGACATTGCGTGTCATTATCAATTCATCACGTAATGATGTAAAACTGAAAGCGACATCAAAATGCAGATGTCTTTTGGATGAAAATGGTGCATGTGATAAAGAAGGAGATACATATGAATCTCCAGGATTGTCTGTTGTGGTTTATCAGTGCTATGAATAAAATAAAGGCCGATTACTCGGCCTTTTCATTTTGGATTCTGATTTTTGTGCAGTGCATCAGCTGTGGTGGAAGTGACATGGTCATGCCAGGTCCGCCTAGGACTTTGACGGTCTGCCCATCTTTTAAGCTGGATACATCCATGCCCTCAGGAAGATAAACTTCCATCAGACCTTCATAAGTGCCCTCAACGCACATTCCACTGATCATATTCAATTCTTCATTGTAGTCAATGTTTTCCAGTGTGAACCAGAGCTGTTTAGGTTTCTGGTTGTGTTTTTTTACTGCGAAGAAGGAAACAGCTGCAAGTGCTGCACCAAGTAAGACTGTTCTTTTTTTCATTTTACGATCCACTCCTTGATTTGATTCATCAGATGTTCACCAGCACCTTTTGCATAAGGACTGCTGGAAGCTTCATAAAATTGTCTGTCATAGGCTTTTTCATCAGCCATGTACAGATGATACCCATTGGTATAACCAACAAATTCAAGACCATGCTGTTTCAATGAACTTGATAACGTAGAGAAAAGTTCACATGGTGTAAAGATCAATGTCAGATCATTCAGTTTCAATGCACTGACAGGAACTTCAATTTCTGTTAAGTCTGCCAGTGATTTGGATGCCAGCAGGTTGTTTTGAGCACCTTCATAGAAAGATTGAACTACACGCAGTTTTTGAGCTGATACACCGTTTTTAATGGCTTCATCCACCGCTTCTTTAGCCTTATGGAGTTTTTCTAATGCAACTGGTAAAGGATCTGTTTCACGAGCTTTTACTGTAAAGAAGGTCTGACTCAGTTCCATTGTATAAGACTGTGGTTGTGCATCATCACTTATAAGTTCTTTGATCTGATCTGCAGCCAGCTGACCAAATCTTGCCCATTCCTCAAATCCTTGAGCTTTTCTTGTGAAACGAGTACTCATATCGCCGCAGCTTCCATTGACATAGGCAACCATAGCCATGTCTTTAAAGTGAGGTTCAATAGCTCCTGGGAAATCTGCAGTAATTTCAAGGTTATCTGCATTCAGTACAGTAGGATGACATGCTGCACGCACAATCATCGCTTTCTTATCTCCTGCAGTAAATTCCATCACCAGAAGATCGTTGTCACATGGCAAAGAAGCATCATGACGTTCAGTACCTAAATCATGAATTGTACCTCTAAAGATACGTACCTGTGATTCTTTCAGGTCATTTCTCAGTTCTTTCACAGCATCCGTAATCAGATCTGTGATGAACTCACAATAATCTGGATTGAAATCACAGAACACAGGATTCATGCCCTGAAGCATGCCCTGATGTGTTGACAGTGTGCCGCCTGGTCCAGAATGAGTGTGTGTTGTGCTTAAAAGTACCTGATGCGCTTTTAAACCTGTTTTCTTCAACACAAGATCAACAACATACTGATCAATCGCTACTAAGTCCAACTGAGTCCAGAGGATTTCTTCTTTTCCGTTATCAAACAGAAAAACACGGGCATACAAGTCATCGTGTACTTTGTTGGCAATGCGTACTTTACCAAAACCTGATAATGGAACAGGACATGATGGAGTAATGTTAAGTTTCTTAAAAGACAGTTTCATAAAAGGCTCCTTTTCTAAATCAATGGAAGAACATATTTTTCCATGTAGTCTGCCCAGCCATCTTCGGTGCATGGCAGATCTGTGATGTAGTGTGCATGAGCTTTAGCATCATCAGAACCATTGATCATGCATACGGCAACACCGGATTCATCAAACAGTGTGATATCGTTGGTCATGTCTCCAAAACTCCATACGGATTCGCGTTCAATCTGGTGAGTTTCATAGAAAAGTTTCAGAAGTGTTCCTTTTTGAGCTTTGGCATTGCCGAATTCAAACATGGTTGTTTCTGTCTTGAAGCCGATGTAATTGTCATTCTGATAAGCTTTGACTCTTTCTTCGATGGCAGGCATATCCTGATCAGAAACTCTGAAACCAATTTTAATGGAGTCTTTCTGCCAGAATTCATCATCGCTTTCTACAATGTGATGTGTGCTTTTACTCTTTACATAGGTATTGGATGCCACGACGGATGGATCACCAGGGCGTGCATACATGAGACCATCTACCAGGCAATGCGGCCAGCTTTTGAATGGAGACATGATTTCAAAGGCTTCCTTAACCCACTGTGCCTTCATTGTATAGAGCACATCGTGTCGACCAGTCAGCATATCACAGATTTCAGCACCATTCATGCCGATATACAGCTGAGCGTCAATATTCCACTGTTCAGCTAAAGATTGAAGATGATGAACAGGTCTTCCTGAAGCAAGACCAAAGTAAACACCTTTTTCATTCAATGTATCAATGACCTTCTTGGCACGTGGTGTCAAAGGCTGACGTTTAATGACTAGTGTATTATCAATGTCACAGACAACCAATTTTACTTTTTTCATAAGAATACCTCGTCTATCATTATATCAGAAACAAAAGAAGGAAGATGTCAAAAACTGAAAAACAGCGGATGAAAACCATCCGCTGTTGAATTAATTATTTATCGCAGCAGGAACCTTGTTCATTCAGCAATTGAATTGGTTCAGGCTGATCGATAGAAGTGCGATATTCTTTTGGAGACATTCCTGTCGACTTCTTGAAAAGAGTAGAGAAATGATTAGGGTTAGAGAAACCAAGTTCATTTGAGATGGTTTTAATGGATAATGCAGGATTTCTCAGATAGTTTTTCGCTAACTGGATGCGATAGGCCAAAAGCAGCTGCTGTGGCGATTTTTTGGCATGTTTCATGAAAATCTTATAGAGATAGATTTCACTGATGCCGATTTCTTCAGCGATATCACTGATTTTGATATTTTTAGAAATGTTCTGATTGATATAATGGATAGCTTGATTAAAGTAGCCGATGGATCCTGAAACAGTTTCTGGTTCTTTGTCTGGTGAATGATAAGCTGAAGAGAAACGAATCATGTTCATCAGAATGTTGTAGAAGATGCCCTGCATGGCCATGCAGGCACCGATTTCACGTCGTTCACCTTCTTCAATCAGATGGTTAAAGAATGAACGCAGGCGATTGTCCTTGTCGTTGACATAAAAGGATGGGAAGGTTTCACGCATGAAGCGATTGAAATATTCGCGCATAGCCAGATTTCCGACTTCAAAGTTGATGAAAAACAAAACGACCTGTTCATCGCCTTCTTCAATTTCCAAAATAGCCTGAGGTGGAAGGAAGACCAGTGTGTTGGATTCAATGCGGATTGTTTTTCCACAGCATTTATAGAAGACATGGCCTTCTGCAACATAATTCAAACGATACAGATGTGTGAATTCTTCACCGTGTGGATTGGATGTGTCCGTGATAACACTTCCGTATTCAATAGCTTTCAATTGAAAGTCGCGGATGATATTGCATAACTCATCAGTAATAATAGGTTTTCTTAATACTTGTGGTTTCATGATTTCACCTCTGTCTTTATTATAAAAGGAATAAAATGTATGTCAATTGAAAGGTTGATATAAATGCATATAGATATTTGTATGGAAAAGATAGGATATTGTATGAATCTATTGATGTTTATTTTCCTGTATAAAGATTAAAATTGATGGGCATGGAGGAATTGAACATGAAGAAAATTTTAATGATGCTGGCAATGGTTCTGGTATTGACAGGATGCGGTTCAGCAAACACAGGCAACTCTGATAAAGAGACAGAAAAATCATACAAGGCAGCTGTAGCAAGCTATACTTCAGTGTCTGCTAAGGATGTAACAGACGGCAAGGGTTCTGCAGAAGTTGTAACAACTTATGCAGCTGTTGTGGTTGATGCAGAAGGCGTTATCAAGTACGTACATTTCGATACAGCTCAGAACAAGGCTGCAATTGATGGTGAAGGTAAAGTGACAATTGAAGCAGCTGCAACAAAAAGAGAAAAAGGCGAAGCTTATGGTATGGGTAAGCGAGCAGAAAAAGGTGAATGGGACGTACAGGTCGCTCATTTCGAAAACTATCTGACTGGTAAAAACATTGCAGATGTTCTGACAATGGAACTGGATGAAAAGAATCATAGTGTGGACGCAGATGTGCTTTCTGGTTGCACAATCTATGTGAATGAATTCCTGGCTGCTTTAGACAAGGCAAACCAGAACCTGGTTGAAGTAACTGGTGTTGTAACTGCTTATGCTGGATCTGATACAACTGTATCTGCAAAAGATGTGACTGATGGTGCAGGTTCTGCAGAAGTTGTCACTACATTCGGTCTGGTTCTGACTGATGCTGAAGACAAGGTTGTTTTCGCATCATTCGATACAGCTCAGAACAAGGCTAAAATCGATGGTGAAGGTAAAGTAGCAATCGAAGCTGCTTCTACAAAGAAAGAGCTTGGCGACAACTATGGCATGGGCAAATATGCTGCAAATGGTGAATGGTACAAGCAGATCAATCATTTGGAAAGCACAATGATCGGCAAGACTGTTGCTGAATTCACAGGTGCTGCGTTGGATGATGCAGGCAAGAGTCTGGATGCTGATGTATTGTCAGGATGCACAGTGCATGTATCTGAATTCGTTGAAGCTGTAAACTCATCATTCAAATCTGAAATTAAGTAAAAGTCTTTCCTCACTTTGGACTGTCTGATTATCTCAGGCAGTCTTTTCTTATGTTA
>JAFYOL010000158.1 GCA_017560205.1 Erysipelotrichaceae bacterium
ATGCTAGACTGTTTGAAATTGGTCGTTTAAAACGTAAATATGGACGTACTATTTCAGCAATCCTTGAACGTCGTAGTGAAAACATTGAACTTCTGGATGTAATGGAACATCGTCAGGAAAAGCTGGAACAGCTCAGACATCAGGTAGAAAAGACGTATGAGACTTTTGTACAATATGCTGAAAAACTCTCGGATGTACGTAAAAATGCAGCTGTATCCCTTGAAAAGAAAGTCGTTGAACAGCTGCGTGATCTGATGCTTCCATATGCTGAGTTTAAAGTGGACTTCAATACATTTGAAGGTAATCAGACAGGTATTGATGATATTGAATTTTTGATTTCCATGAATCCTCAGGAAATCTTAAGGCCATTGAAGATGGTTGCCAGCGGAGGAGAACTTTCTCGACTTATGCTTGGTTTAAAAACGATTTTCACGGCTTTACAGGGTATTTCCTGTGTTATCTTTGATGAAATTGATACAGGTGTATCTGGCGCTGTAGCAAGCTCTATTGGGCTTAAAATGGCACTTCTGTCCAAATCAGCACAGGTATTCAGTGTGACACATCTGGCACAAGTTGCCGCATGTGCACAACATCATGTTTTTGTCTCTAAATCACTGGTTGATGAAAGAACAATGATTTCAATTCGTTATTTGGATACAGCCCAAAGAATTGAACAGCTGGCAATGATTTCCAGTGGATCCATCAGTGAAGCCTCATTAACTGCGGCTAAAGAGCTTTTTGACACCAATCAGAAAATCGCCAAAAACTGACTGTATATGACAGCAGAAACTTCACATGATAACTTCATAAAGGAGTGAACCATGATGAAGAAAATCTGCTGTTTTTTCTTTGCGCTATCTCTATGTTTTCTAAACATTTCTGCAGCCAATAAAACAGTTATTGTCTGTGGTGATACAGTCATGATCAACGGACAATACAACGGTGTTCTAATCAGTGGTCAGTTTGACTTTGAAATTGACCAGCAGCTCATTCAGACACACCCTGATGATTCTGTCAGAATAGGGGACTTGATCATTGAAGCCAATCAACAACCCATTGTATATACAAGTGACTTGAATGATGTCATATCATCAGTCCCATTTGATCAGAATTCTATTGATGTCGTTGTGAAACGAAACAACATCAAAACCAACGCGAAACTGTATTTGTACTTTGACAAAACATCATCTTCTTTTAAAACAGGACTCTACATTAAAGACCACATCACAGGAACTGGTACATTAACTTACTATGACCCTGAAACTCATATGTATGGTGCTTTAGGTCATGAAATCATAGAAAAGAGTACACAAAGCATTGCAGAACTCAATCAAGGTCAAATTTGCACTGGAAAAGTGACTTCCATTAAACAATCTCTTATCAATCAACCTGGTGAAAAGGTATCGAAAAACACCGGACTTGTCTTAGGGAATATCCTCGTTCATAATCAATATGGTATTTTTGGAAAAGTAATCCAGCCAATCAGCGGAATTGAGATGGAAATTGCTTCAAAACATAAAATTAAATTAGGTAGTGCAAAAATAATGACTGTAATTCATGATAATATCGTAGAGGAATTCGATATCATGATTACATCAATCTACACTTCAGATGAACGACAAATTAAAAATATTGAACTGAAAATAACAGATCCAAAGCTGTTGGAAACAACAGGAGGCATTATCCAAGGGATGTCAGGTTCTCCGATTATTCAGGATGGGAAATTGGTAGGTGCCGTGACTCATGTTCTTGTGAATGATCCGACGAGAGGGTACGGCATTTTCATTGAAAATATGCTGGCTGCGGCGGAATAAGTCCAAGACAGGGGCAGACGTCCCTGTCTTTTTTGCGTTACTTTTGAAAAGATAAAATTGCAACTTCAAATTGCGGATATGCAAAAGCAGGTTGGTAGCTTTTATATGCTTTCTGGATTAAAATAATAACACCCAAGGAGGTGCTCATATGAGTTTTTCAGAAAATCTAAAACAAATCAGAAAAGAATATCATCTGTCGCAGGAAGAGCTGGCAGAGCTTTTGGATGTGAGCCGACAGGCTGTTTCCAAATGGGAGCAGGGACAGGGATATCCGGAAGTGGAAAAATTACTGTTGCTTTCTACGAAATTAAATATTTCATTGGATGCACTCATGTCTGTTGAAATGAATGGTAGCACAGCTACAAAAAATGAAAACAAATCAGGTTTGATTGTCATTACGTCTCCTCATGAAAATGTGATTGCAACCTGCTACAAGGTCGCGGCATCCGGTAAAATGCGTGGAGGAAAAGGTTCTCCACAGTATGCGTTGTTCGGCATGGATCGTGGAGGTTCTAATTTCTGGGGAGAACCGACCACATTTCTGGGTTGGTATGCGAATGAAGAAATGATTTCAAAAGAAATTGAAGAAATCCATAGTACGATTTTGCAGGGGATTCCGACCTATACGCTTCAATATAGCGCAAAAACACAGCGTCGCTGGGCAAGTATAAAAATAGTTGAGGAATAACAGACAACTGTTGTCCCTAATGACAATCACTCATGTCTAGTAGCCCCATC
>JAFYOL010000159.1 GCA_017560205.1 Erysipelotrichaceae bacterium
ATCTTATGTGATAGCGCGCAGAGGGTGCGGATACACAGAGTACATATAAAACTGCAAAAGTAATCATTTCAACCTGTACTGGATTCTATTCACTGGAAGATGGACAGTTTTGAGGCAGGATGAACTTGGAATGATTTCTTATCGATATGATTCTTACAGAAAAGATGTTTCGATGCAGGCTTACGAGCAGGAAGCAGACTCTCTGTAAGATACTGAACTGGCAAGATACAGTTCAGGTCATAGCATGAGTTATGATAAAAATGACGAATTAATTTCTTAATTCGTCACTATCTTGTTTGAGGATTTCTGTTTTTTTGGATAATAATGAAAGTGAGACATGATACAATAAAAAAGAGGCGCTTATGAAGAAAATCATCGTAACTGAACTGAAAAAACAATATGAGAGGGTTACTGTAGGTCCTTGCAGTTTTAGTGTGCCTGAAGGGAAGACTTTAGCTGTCATGGGGCCATCAGGGTGCGGGAAAAGCACGTTGCTGAAGGCGATTGCAGGTTTGATGAAGACAGAGGGTTCTGTTGAGATTGCTGATTTGAAACGTCTGGTGATGGTGTTTGATGATGCGTGTTTGCTGGATGTGATGAATGTTGCAGAAAACATCACACTAGGCATGAAAAAAGAAGGATATGCTGCAGATGAGATACAATCTCGTCTGAGTGATATCGCATCCTCTTTGGAAATAACAGATCAGTTATCTAAGATGCCATCAGAGTTATCCAATGGTCAGAAACAGCGTGCTGCATTGGCCCGTGCACTGATTCGTGATTTTGATGTGCTTTTGATGGATGAACCTTTTTCAGGATTGGATGTTCTGCTTAGAAAACAGCTGTTGAAGATGCTGAAACAGATGCAGAAAGAAAAAGGATTTACGTGTGTGTATGTGACTCATGATGTTTCAGATGCAAAGTTTTTTTCAGATCAGGTTCTGATTCTTCGTGAGGGTCAAGTGGAGATGCTGGATAGTGTACAGGTTTGTGAACAAGATCCTGTCAGTGATTTTGTCAAAGCTCTTTTTGATTAGTATCTTTGTGATCAGTGGATGTTTTTCTGGTGAACATTTTATTGAGTTTAATAAGAAGATACAGGGTATCCTGTCTCATGTTTCAGGTAGTGAAACTGTTGTCTTGATGATTGGTGGAAGTGGTCCTGTTGATGTGGATTACACGGTGGATGGGATTGGAATTTATGCCAAGATGGCAGATTGTTTTGCCGAACATCAGATCAGTTCTTTAAGAATTGAAAAACGTGATGATGCAGATACAATCCAGCAGGAATATCTGGATGATGTTCATGCAGCTTTAGCGTATTTGAATGATCGTTATGATCAGGTGTTTCTTTTGGGTCATTCTTTAGGTGCTCATGTTGCACCTGTGTTTTCGGATGATGTGGATGGCCTGATTCTGATGGGTGGTTTTGTTTCTGAGGTGGAAGAGGTTTATGCAGCTCAATTGAAACAGAATGCATCGTATGAAGAGATACAAGTGATAGAGGATGAACTGGATACCATTTTGAATCTTTGTGAAGATACGGGTTTCAGCTGGTTTGGGATAAGAGAGTCCTGGTATCTTTCAATGGATGAGCTTCATTTGAAGTCGTGTTTAAAGGGTCTGAATTGTCCTGTGCTGGTTGTGTTTTCTGGTTGTGATGAAAGAGTTGATCTGAGTGAATTTGAGCTGTATCAGGCTTATTTGAGTTCTCATGAGAATGCAGAATTCAGGTTGATAGAGGATGTGAATCATTTTTTTGTGGATGTTTCATCCGGACAATTGGATGAATCTGTCGTCAATCTGATTGCATCGTGGATTTTAAAACAGAGTTCAGTTATAATAAAAGCGAGGTGCTGTGAATGAAAAAAGTAATTTCAATAGTAGAAGATGAAAAGGATTTAAATGAACTTGTCAAACGTTATCTTGAAAAAGAAGGGTATGAAGTACGTTCTTATCTGACATATGATGATGCAGTCGTTCATACTGTGGATGATGATGTGCATCTGTGGATTCTGGATATCATGCTGGATGACAAGTCTGGTTTTGATCTGATTGAAGAAATCCGTGCCCGCAATGCTCAGGTTCCGGTTATTTTCATGTCTGCACGTGATAAGGAGTTTGACCGTATCATTGGACTTGAAAAAGGCAGTGATGACTATATCACAAAGCCGTTTTCACCAAAGGAACTGATTCTTCGTGTCAACAATGTTATTCGTAGAACATATCGTGATGATATAGCTCGTATTCAGATTGACGGGTATGAAATTGATGAGAGTCAGCGTATTGTTTATGATCATGGAACTGAGGTTGAACTGACAACCAAGGAATTTGATCTGATGATGCTTTTTGTGAAGAACAAGGGAACAGCCTTTTTAAGAGAACAGATTCTTGAGAAGGTCTGGGATGTGAATTACTTTGGGTCAGACCGTGTTGTGGATGACACATTGCGCCGTTTAAGAAAGAAAATGCCAAATCTCAGCATTCATACGATTTATGGCTATGGGTACCGTTTAGGATGATCAAACGACTTAGAATCTGGATAAAGGAAATGAATCTGACGCAGCAGTTGTTGTCACTGGTGTTTGTGACGGTAACTGTTTTTGCGCTGTTCTTTTTCGTCTATCTGGCAGATACCATCAATTCTTTTGTAGAAAAGGAAATGTTCAGTATTCTGCATCGTACACAGGATGCAGTGGTATCCCGTTATCAGGAAGAGGATGCAGACTTCAGTGATTTGTCCATGTTGACAGATTCCATCGTAACCAATCTGGTCATTGATATGAAGATGGAACTGGATGAAAACAAGGTCATTGTCAACATGAAGGGAAATTATATGTATGATGAACAGACCATCAAGGATATTGTGGTGGATTGTCTGTTTGCCGATCCTTTAGTCAACAATGAACGTATTTATCAAAGAGATGAAATTCATGTCATGTATACGCTCAAACCAATCAATGAACAGTATCTGTGTATTTCTTTATTGAATGACAATTATCGCAATGAATATCGCAATACATTGTTAAACAGTGTCATTAACCTGTCTTTTATCGTAGTAGGGACATTGTTTATCATTCTGATGATCTGGGTAACTACAGTCATTCATCCATTGAATCAGATTCGAAACTATATTGAAAAACTGAGAAATGATGAAAAGGCAGAGCTGAAGATTGACAGAAGAGATGAAATTGGTGAGGTGGCAGATGCTCTGGTTGAAATGCATGAAGAGCTGCAGCATCAGGCCCGCATCAAGGATGAAATGGTGCAGAACATTTCTCATGACCTGAAGACACCGATTGCGACCATCAAATCTTATGCAGAAAGCATCAAGGACGGTATTTATCCGTATGATTCACTGGAAAAGAGTGTTGATGTGATCATTGAACATGCAGGTCGTCTGGAAAAGAAGGTATACAGCCTGCTGGTACTTAATAAGATGGGTTATCTTCAGGATAGTGCTCCAGAGGGTAAAACATTGAATATGGCAGATGTCATCAACAAGGTTATCTTATCGATGCAGGTTGTAAAACAGGACATCAACATCACAACGGTATTGAAGCCAGTCAATTTCCATGGTGAAGAAGAACCTTGGCGTATCGTAGTTGAAAATCTTTTGGACAATGCGATTCGTTATGCTGCATCTGAAATCGTGATAACGCTGAATGAAGATGAACTTGAAATTTCCAATGATGGACCATTAATGAGTGATGAACGTTTAAAGAAACTGTTCAGACCGTATGAAAAAGGTACAGATGGAAAGTTTGGATTAGGTTTAAGCATTGTCTATCGTGTGGTCACAACGTATGGTTATAAAGTTGAGGCAGAAAACACTGAAAATGGTGTACTGTTCAGAATAAGAAGACTGAAATCTCAGGATAGAAAGAATATTAAAAAGTAAAAGATGGGATTATCCCATCTCAGACAATCGACAAAATGGGGTATTTCAACCACTTAGGTTGGAACGCCCCATTTTTTATTTTGCTTATAAACAAAATATAAAGAAATTTTAAAGGGTTAAAGGAATCTGATGCATCAGAAACTTCCTTTTGTGGTGAAGGTTTGGCTATCCATAATGCCATTTTCTTGAGATTCATGCACGCAAAAACCAGCAGGATCTCATCCTGCACTCGTTTTCTCCCTTTGCGTCTTGTATATCTTATGCCGTGCTTCTCTTTCGCATCTGCGAACACTCTTTCAATCGTAAGGCTTCTTAGTCGATAGTATCTCTGATGATATTCTGTTTGTCTGATCAGTTCTGCTTCATCCAGATATTTTTGCCAGATGTGTCGTACTAATGTTTTTGTTGTACTCGTTTTTGATAAACACTGATTTCTGAATGGACATTCATCACAATCCTTCTTATTGCTTCTGTATGTGATGTATCCTGTTTCTTTACTGATTCCTCTTGGCGTAAGAGGGCATCCTCTTTTACACAAGAACACGTCGGCATCTTTATCATATCTGAAATCTTTCTTCCCCATCTTCGTTGGATTATCTTCATTGTTTTTCTGTCCATGGGGTCTTGTGTATGGAAGTAATGGTGTTATTCCGCTTTCGATGATTGCCCTGGCTACTGCTGGTGTCTTATATCCTGCATCCAATCCAATACTTCTTATTCCTTTGTGTCCCAGCTTTTCTCGACAGTAATTACTCAGCACATTGTAGAACGGCACTTTGAATGTACTTGAATCATGCAGATTCGCTGCATTTACTTCGCTTTCCAGCACAAATCCATTACAGTCACAGACTGTTTGTGCTAGATAGGCTACCTGAAGTTCGTGTTCTCCTTTACAGAAGACTCCGCTTTCTTCATCTACAGTGCTCACGTTGATCTCTTTTTCTTTTGTTTTGGCTGACTTAGCCTTTTTGAATCCATTTTCTTCGCATAGTCCATCGATTTCTTTTTCAAGTTCTTCTTGATAGAACTTACATTCTGCTTCAACGATCTTCTTCGCTACTTTCTTCTTATTAGCGTTAGCCTTGATGTGCGTGGAATCCATATAAACATGGGTTGCATCAATGAAGCCTCTGCCCATTGCTTCTTCTAGGATCTTTTCGAAGATGATTCGGAAGATGGTCTTCGTTTCTTTTTCTCCTTTGGAATTGATAACTTCTATTTCCTTGCAATATTTTCGAGTGTAGTTCTTTGAGAAATCGCTGTAATGTGGAATCTTTTCGTCCAGATCAATTCCCAGATACCAACGGTAGGCAAGATTGACTTGTGCCTCTTCACAAGTTTTCTTCATACTATGACGATTGTCCAGACGGTCAAGAAAAGCCAGTTTGAACAGGATGACAGGGTCTATGCTTGGTCTACCGATTTTACTGTATAGAGGCTCCAAGTACTTATAAATAAAGCTGAAATCGATCGCTTTATCTATCTTTCTCAAGATATGATTATCTGGCACTAAGTCTTCCAGAAGAATCAAATTTGCCTTTCCTTGTTTTCTGTCTTTTCTTTCCATCATATTGAACACCATCTTTTCTTTACACTTCAATTATATCACCTTTATCGAGTTATAAAAAAAGACCATCGACTTTGTCGATAGTCTGAGGTGCACAAAGTGCACCTTTTAATATGCATATTTCTACATAGGTCTAGTGTTATGATAAATGACAAATCAGAGAAATCGTCAATTGAAACACGTTGATGAACATGACACAATACTCAATACAAGGGGGACTTTTGATGGAATACGATACAGAAAAAGGATTATCTTTGATTAAAAAGGGGAAACGAGGTTTGATTCGTGTTCTTTTCAGTCGTGTTGGTGTGATTACACTGCTGATGCTGATTCAGCTGGGAGTGCTGATTGTGCTGGGACTGCGTTTCAGTGAAGTGCTGCCTCATGTGTTTGGCAGTTCAGTGGCCATCAGTTTCTTTATGGGGCTTGTGATGATCAACTCTAAGATGGAATCTTCATCAATTATCATGTGGCTGATGATCATGCTGGTGATGCCGGTGTTTGGTGTGCTTCTGTTCTGGTATACAAAAAGTGAACTGGGACATCGTGCCTTGAAGCAGCATCTCAACAACATTCTGGAAATTACTCAACATGAAATTACACAGGATTCGGAAGTCTTTGAACAGCTGAAAAGACAAAGCACTGATACTGCATCCTTGTCTTCTTATCTGTTGAAATGCGGGAATTTTCCAGTGTATCAGAACACAGAAGCAACCTATTTTAAAAGTGGTGAAGAGAAATTTGAAGCTCTGCTGGAAGAGTTGAAGAAGGCAGAGAAGTTTATCTTTCTGGAATATTTTATTGTGGATGAAGGGATGATGTGGGGTAAAATCCTTGAAACTCTGGCACTTAAGGCCAAAGAGGGTGTTGAGATCAAAGTGCTGATTGATGGCTCCTGTGAGTTTACGACACTGCCTCGTGATTATCCTTTGATGTTGAAGAAACTGGGCATAGAATGCCGTATGTTTGCCCCTGTCATGCCATTTGTCTCTACGCATTATAATTATCGTGATCATCGCAAAATCGCTGTTATCGACAATCGTGTGGCGTTTACTGGCGGTATTAATCTGGCGGATGAATACATCAATCAGATCAATCGTTATGGTCATTGGAAGGATACTGCAGTGATGTTAGAAGGAAAAGCAGTGGAAAGCTTTACCTTGATGTTTTTGCAGATGTGGATGATTGAAAAAAAGGGACTGGAGTTTCAGCGTTATCTGTTGCCTCATACTGAACAGAAAGCTCAAGGGTATGTCATTCCTTATGCGGACAATCCTCTGGACACAGAAAAAGTCGGTCAGAAAGTCTACATGGACATTCTTAATCATGCAGTAAATTATGTGCACATCATGACTCCTTATCTGATTTTGGATCATGAACTGGAAAATGCATTGAAGTTTGCAGCTCAGCGTGGTGTAGATGTCAGTATCATTGTTCCAGGGGTCCCTGATAAAAAGAGTCCTTATGCCTTAATGAAAACCCATTATGCATCTTTAATGGAGGCTGGTGTTCATCTGTATGAATACACACCAGGTTTTGTGCATGCCAAAGTCTTTGTGAGTGATGACATCAAGGCTGTTGTAGGTACAATCAATCTGGATTATCGTTCATTGATGCATCATTTTGAGTGTGCTGCTTATCTGTATAAAACAGAATGCATTGATGAAATTGAACGTGATTTTCAGCATACTTTATCACAATGCACTGCAGTTGATGAGTCCACTTTAAAAAAAGTCAGTCCTGTGACAAAAATCATGGGTTTTGTGTTAAAGGTTCTGGCTCCTTTGATGTAACTATGAAATAAATTTTTCCCATGTTACAATAAAAGAGAGGTTTATGTTTATGAGAAAAATAATATTTCTGGATGTGGATGGAACATTGACCAACTATGAAAATGTGATTCCTGAATCCGCAAAAACTGCAATAAAAAAGGCTAGAAAAAAGGGGCATCTGGTCTATCTTTGTACAGGACGAAGCCGTGCAGAGATTTATGATGATATCTGGGCTATTGGTGTTGATGGTCTGATTGGCGGCAATGGAAGCTATGTGGAACATCATGAAGAAGTGATCATGCATCAGCTGATTACTCTGGACCAATGCATTCACATTGTGGACTGGCTTCATGAACGTGGATTGGAGTTCTATCTTGAATCCAACAATGGTCTTTTTGCGAGTGAACATTTTGAAACTGCTGCAGAAAAAGGTATACAGGAATATGTCAATCGTAAAGGAAGAGATGGGTCAAAAGCGACTATTCGTTCTGTCTTCCCGGATATGATTTTTGGTGGTGAACTTTATCGTGATGATTTGAATAAAGTCAGTTTTCTGTTGAACAGTTATCAGGATCATCTGGATTCCATTGAAGAATTTCCGGATTTAGTGGCACATACCTGGGGTGGTGCCGGTGAAACAGCCATCTTTGGTGATCTTGGTGTAAAAGATATTTCCAAAGCACATGCGATTGATGTGCTGCTGAAACATCTGAAGGCCGATAAGAAAGATACATTGGCTTTTGGGGATGCTAAGATTGATATTCCTATGCTGGAATACTGTGAGATTGGTGTTGCGGTTGCGTCTGGTGGTGAAGAAATCAAGGCGATGGCAGATTATATCACTGATGCAGTGGATGATGATGGTTTATACAATGCTTTTGTGCATTTTGGATTGATTGAGGAATAATGTATGAAATGTGATATGCATGTGCATACGGCTTATTCAGATGATTCAAAGACCCCAATGGAACAGGTCGTTCTTTCTTCCATTGAAAAAGGAATGGATTTGATCACCTTTACGGATCATGTGGATTATGGCGTTAAGATTGACTGGGATGATCCAGGAACTACATCACGTTTAGTGGATGGGCTGCCTTTGTACAATGTGGACTATGATGCGTATTTCAGAGAAATAGAAACACTTCAGAAGAAATATGCAGGGCAGATTCAGATAAAAAAAGGTCTAGAACTGGGTGTACAAAGACATACGATTGATCAGTTTAAGAAGCTTTGTGATCAATATCCACTGGATTTTGCGATTTGTTCAATTCATCAGGTGAATGATCTGGAATTCTGGACACAGGATTTTCAAAGAGGTAAAACACAAAAACAGTACATTGAAGCTTATTATGATGAACTGTTGTATGTGGTTGAACATTTTGACCAGTATTCCATCTTAGGTCATCTTGATTTGATAGTGCGTTATGATCAACAAGGTTTATATCCTTTTGAACTTTTGAAAGAGAAGCTGACAAAGATTTTAACTTTGGTCATTCAGAAAGGAAAAGGAATTGAAGTGAATACTTCTTCTTTTAAATATGGTCTGAATGATTTGACTCCATCGAAAGATATCTTAAAACTGTATTATGATTTAGGAGGAAGAATCATTACGATTGGTTCTGATTCCCATGTGACAGATACACTGGGTTCTCACTTTGATGAGGTTGTTTCAGTATTAAAGGAAATCGGGTTTACTCATCTGTATTTTTATGAACAGATGCAGCCAATAAAATATGAAATCTGACCACAGAAATGGGGTCTTTTTTCTTTTTGTGAATGTTTGTGAAAAATGAAAAATCATCTTGAATTCAATATAAAGCAGAGTATAATAAACCCTTGTCAAAAGAGGTGAATGAGTGATGAAAAAGACCTATTCTATGGACATGATTCATGGTCCATTGTTTATAAAGATTTTAACGTATGCTTTGCCATTGGTGCTCTCTGGTGTTCTGCAGCTGTTGTTTAATGCGGCAGATATTGTCGTTGTAGGGCGATTCTCAGGGAATCATGCACTGGCTGCGGTAGGGTCAACTGGTTCTTTGATTAACCTTCTGGTGAATCTGTTTATTGGGGTATCGGTAGGTGCTAATGTACTGGTAGCGCGTTTTTGTGGCGCTAGAGATTATGATAATGCACAGGATACTGTTCATACAGCGATTTCTGTATCACTGGTTGGCGGTGTTCTGATGATTTTTGTGGGGTTCTTCCTGTCTGAACCGTTATTAGCTCTGATGGGTACACCTGCAGATGTGTTAAGCGATGCAGCCTTGTATATGCGTATTTATTTTGCGGGTATGCCAGCCTTTATGTTGTATAACTTTGGTGCTGCGATTTTAAGGGCGGTTGGGGATACACGTCGTCCGTTGTATTTTCTGACATTGGCAGGGGTTGTCAATGTTGTGTTCAACATGTTCTTTGTGATTGTGTTCCATATGGGGGTTGCTGGTGTTGCTTTGGCAACGATCATTTCTCAGGCAATTTCAGCAGTGCTGGTTATGCTTTGTCTGATGAAGTCGGAAGGTATGTGTCAGGTTCATAAAGACAAGCTGAAGATTCATGGAGACAAGCTGCTGATGATGCTTCGCATTGGTCTGCCTGCAGGTCTTCAGGGTTGTGTCTTCTCGATTTCGAATGTTCTGATTCAGTCATCCATTAACTCATTTGGGTCACTGGCGATGGCTGGAAATACGGCAGCTTCCAATATTGAAGGTTTTGTCTATACAGGTATGAATGCGATTTATCAGACTTGTCTGAGTTTCACTTCACAGAACTTAGGGGCAAAACAGGTGAAGCGTATCAAAAAGACGTTGATTTACTGTCTGATTGTTGTGTTTGTGATCGGATTTGTGCTTGGTCAAGCTTCGTATCGTCTGGGGAATATTCTTCTGGGTATTTATTCCAGTGATCCTGAAGTGATTGCCTATGGTCTTGTCCGTTTGTCTTATGTTGGGGCATTGTATTTCCTGTGTGGTTTGATGGATGTTATGACAGGGGTCATGCGAGGTCTGGGTTACTCTGTGATGCCGATGCTGGTATCATTGACAGGTGCCTGTGCTTTCCGTGTCATCTGGATTTATACTGTCTTCCAGGCTAATCACACATTGGATGTGCTGTATGCCTCTTATCCAATTTCATGGACACTGACATTCTGTGTGCATTTCATTTGTTTCCTGTTTGCCTATCGCAAACTGAAAAAACAGAATTTAGAACTTATGTAGGAATTTCAATTGAAATTCCTTTTTCTTTTTGTGATACAATGAAAAAAAGCGAGGAATGCATATGAAATATGATTTTACAACACTGATTGATCGTTCCAATCAGGGGTCATTTAAATGGAATGGAATGAAACGTCATTATCCTGAAGTGCCATCAGGGATTGTGCCTTTTTCTGTGGCTGATATGGAACTGAAGAATCCACCTGAAGTTGTGGAAGGATTAAAGAAGTATCTGGATGAGGCAATCTTAGGATATACAGGACCAACTGATGCTTATTATGATGCCGTGATTTCATGGATGAAAAGAAGACACAATTGGGACATTAAAAAAGAATGGTTTGTGACCACAACCGGTGTTGTGACTGGTTTTCAGGCTGCGATTAAAAGTGTGATCGAACAGGGGGATGGTGTGATTATTTTAAGTCCAGTGTATTATCCATTCTCCAGCGCAATCAAGCGTTTTGGTGGTGAAGTTGTTTCTGTTGAACTGATCAATCAAGATGGAGAATATTTCATTGACTTTGATGCCTTGAAAACGGCATGTGAAAATCCAAGAAACAAGATGCTGCTGTTCTGCAGTCCACACAATCCAGTAGGCAGAGTCTGGACAAAAGAAGAACTAAAACAGATTGGTGAGTTGTGTCTGAACAATGATGTGATCATTGTATCGGATGAAATTCATCATGACTTGATTATGCCGGGCGTCACTCATACAGTGTTTGCGACATTGTCTAAGGAACTGGAAAATCATATGATCATCTGCACATCACCATCCAAGACATTCAATCTGGCAGGGATGCAGACATCCAATATTCTGATTCCGAATGAAACCTTAAGAGAAAAGTATGTAGAAGCCATCAATGAAATCTCAAAGACTTCTTTGAATGCGCTGGGATACAAAGCTTGCGAGCTGGCTTACAATGAATCAGAAGCATGGCTGGAAGAACTTCTGAAACTGATTCAGCATAACTGTGATGTGGTCTGTGAGTGCATGAGAACGTACTTCCCTGAAGTTGTGATTTCACCATTGCAGGGAACATATCTTTTGTGGCTGGATTTCAGAGCGTTTGGCTTAACAAAAGAAGCACTGGAAGAAAAGATGATGAAGGAAGCATTGTGGTTTACCGATGAAGGTTATCTGTTTGGAGAGGGCGGCATTGGTTTTGAACGCATCAATCTGGCATGTCCAACCTGGGTACTGGAAGAAGCACTGCTTCGTTTAAGAAAAGCATTTAATCGATAAAGAGAACCTTTGCGTTCTCTTTTAATTTGGTGTTGTCAATAGAAAAGAGTTTTGTTATAATATTGGGGCATATAAGAAAGGAGAAAGAAAATGCTGGATATTTTAATTATTGTTGTTGCTGTTGCACTAATACTTCTTTCTTTACTTCAGGGTGGAAAATCTGACGGTATCAGTGGAGCATTCACAGGAACTGGTGGACTGAATCTGTTCCAGAATGTAAAAGAACGTGGACCAGAAAAGGTTATCGCACAGGTAACTCTGTATCTGGGTGTTGCACTCTTTGTACTGATTATCATCGACAAAGTATTGTAAAAACAGTGGCCTTCGGGCCTTTTTTCATGGAAAAACAGAAATAGAGAATCTTAATAGAGAGGAGGGGTACCATGAATCTGATGAAAGAAGAATTGTTGAATCTGATTGCGCTGAAAAGCCAGAGACTGGATATTCATGGCATCATGAGTGCATGTCATCTGCATAGCACAGAAGATTTTGTAGAACTGAATAAGATGCTGAATGAACTGGAAGATGAAGCTGAAATCACAAGAAATTCAAAGGATCGTTATTGTCTTTTGAAAGATGTGGATATGTACAAAGGAACTCTTGTGGTCAATCGCAAGGGATTTGGATTTGTTGATCTGGAAGATTTAAGTATTTTCATTCCTGCACGTTTTATGGAAACAGCGATGAATCAGGATGAAGTTGTTGTGAAACGTCGTGTATTTCCGGATGGAAGTGCTGA
The DNA here is from genome assembly GCA_017560205.1 of Erysipelotrichaceae bacterium. GTDB lineage: Bacteria > Bacillota_I > Bacilli_A > Erysipelotrichales > Erysipelotrichaceae > RGIG1896. The sequence continues at coordinate 12,438 of JAFYOL010000159.1, forward strand.
AGGAAAAGTGGTACGTATCCTCAAACGCAATACAAAGACACTGGTAGGGACATTCCGTGGCTACAAGAATCTGCATTTTGAACCGGATGGTCTTTCCAATGATGTCTTTGTGCGTGTTAAAAATCAGTATCAGTATCCAATAGTACCAGGGACAAAAGCTGTAGCGAAGATTCTGAAATATGGGGATCCGATGCTGGTGGAAATTACAGAAGTTCTGGGACATGAAAATGATCCTGGTATGGATGTAACAGGTATTCTGTTGTCTTTTGGCATTCAGGCTGAATTTCCTGATGATGTGCAGGAACAGCTCAAACAGTTTGAAGATCATGTCACTGAAACACAGATGATGGGGCGAAGAGATCTTACAGATCGTCTGATTATCACCATTGATGGTAAAGATGCCAAGGACTTGGATGATGCCATCAGCATGGTCAAAACAGAAACAGGATATCGTTTAGGTGTTCATATTGCGGATGTTTCTTCTTATGTAAAGGAAAATACACCGCTTGATAACGAAGCACGTGCACGTGGTACATCGGTTTATGTGGTGGACCGTGTTGTGCCTATGCTTCCACAGTTCTTATCGAATGGATTATGTTCACTGCATCCTGGTGTGATTCGTTTAACAGTAAGCTGTGAAATGGACATTGATGAACAGGGTAAAGTAACAGGTTATGAACTGTATCCATCGTACATTCAATCTTCCCATCGTCTGACTTATGATTATGTCAATCAGGTCTTGAATGAAGAAGTGGATGAAAAGAACAGTGCATTAAAAGAGATGCTTCAGATGATGCATGAATGTTCACTGAAAGTCAGAGCACAGCGTTTTGATAAGGGTGCCATCGACTTTGATCGTGAAGAAGCTAAAATTCTGGTGGATGAAGAGGGAGATCCTGTGGATATCGTTCCTCGTGAGCGTGGTGAAGCAGAACGCATCATTGAAGACTTTATGATTCTGGCCAATGAAAGTGTCGCAAATCACACCAGATGGCTTGAGATTCCATCTTTGTATCGTGTGCATGAAGCACCTGATGCTGAAAGAATTCGTGACTTGTCACGTATTACACGTATTTTAGGTTATGTGTTAAAGGGAAGTGCTGAGTCCATTCATCCATCTGCCCTGCAGAAGTGTCTGGCCTGGTTCAAGGATCAGGAATCGTTCCCGGTTGTTTCTACAATCATGCTTAGAAGCATGTCCAAAGCACGTTATGATTCCAAGTGTCTGGGACATTTCGGACTAGGTTCAGAAGAATACACACACTTTACATCACCGATTCGTCGTTATCCGGATTTGATTGTGCATCGCATGCTGCACAAATACAGTTTCAATACGGAACTGGATTTGACAAAACGCTTCAATGATGAGATATTGATGGAAGAAATCGGTATGCAGACCAGTGTGCTGGAACGCAGAGCGGTGGATGCAGAACGCGATGTCGAAGACATGAAAAAGGCTGAATTCATGGAAATGTTTGTCGGCACAGTTCACGAAGGAATTATCAGTGGAATCACAAAATTTGGCTGTTTTGTCCAGCTGGCCAACACAGTAGAAGGTCTTGTGCATGTCAGCAACATGGATGATGACCGTTATTTCTTTGATCCGGATTCCTACAGTTTAATCGGCAATACAACAGGTAATGTCTACAAGCTGGGGGATAAAGTCAAGATTAAAGTCTTGAGTGCTGATAAGGAAAAGCGTGAAATTGATTTTGTGTTCTGCAAGAAGCGTGAGAAATCACCAAAGAAACAGCGACTTGAAAAGGAGAAGGCGGCATGGAAAAAGAAAAGACGATCTCATTAAATCGTAAAGCGTCACATGATTATTTTCTGGAAGACCGCTATGAAGCAGGTCTGGTTTTAACAGGGACTGAAATCAAGTCGATTCGTCAGGGGAAGGTCCAGTTTAAAGATGCTTATATCAGTTTCA
>JAFYOL010000160.1 GCA_017560205.1 Erysipelotrichaceae bacterium
CGATAGCGAGATGGACACACCTGTACCCATCCCGAACACAGAAGTTAAGCATCTCAGCGGCGACAATAGCATGGCGTGCTCATGTGAAGATAGCACGCTGCCAGGTTACTTAGGAACTCATTTGAGTTCCTTTTTTTATTTCTATAAGAGTATGAATATAAAAATAGTCAGCAGATTCTGCTGACTATTTGTTTAATGTATCAATAACAATTGGCAATACTTGTTTCTTTCTGGAAATGAAGCCAGGTGCAAAATCATCAATCAAGACACCCTTGAATCCTTCTTCAATAATCCAGCTCTTTTTACCGGTATACAGGAAGTGTGAACCTTTTCCTGTAGGATCAGTGAAGAGAATCAACAATAAATCATAACGATGAGTCACATTCTGATCTTCAAGATAAGCCAGGAATTTATCCTTGATTTTCTTGTATTCTTTTGATGATTTGCATACAACCTGTCCAATCGCAATTTTACTATCAGACAGACGGAATTCTTTGAAGTCTTCATACATCAGTTCCTGATGTGTCTTTTTCAAAAGAGAATCAGAAGTCTGTATCAGCTCATCCGCAAGATCATTGATTGAAATCCCGGTTTTCTTGGATAGATACAAGGCATGATCAATGTCTATTTTTGTTGTGGTTGGAGATTTCAGGTTCATGGTATCTGATACAATACCCGCCAGCAACAGACCAGCAATATGTTCAGGCATTTCGATGCGATACTGTCGATATAGACCTGTTACAATCGTACATGTTGAACCTACAATCTGATTGACGAATTGAATTGGACTTTGAGTCTGGATTCCACCTAAACGATGATGATCAACAATTTCAATGACATCGCCAAATTCCAGATCATTTACACTTTGTCCATATTCATTGTGGTCAACCAGAATAAACTGTTTCTTTTTGTAGTTGAACAGGTGATATCTTGAAATAGCACCAATAACTTCATCGTTTTCATTCAATACAGGGTATGTTCTGAAACGTGTTTTGGCAATACGTGTGGATGCACCATCAACCGTCTCATTGCTTCTGAAGAAGGAAACATTTGTCGTCATGACTTCTTCAATGCTTGGACTTTGGAAGATAGAGTGTGCAATTGTAATTGCGCTTAAACGAGTATGGATAATAGGTACCTGTTTTTCCTTAGCCATTGCCATAGTAATCGAATCAACCCAGTTTTCTCCACAGATAATCAGCAATGCAGCTTTCTGTTCAATGACAGAACGCTGAATATCAGGATGATTACCTGCGATAACGATTGTGCCTGGTTCAATCTGGTTGTTGTAACCGAGGTTTGGTAAAAGATTAACTTTTCCATTTGGCTTAAATGGGGAATCATATATTAAGGTAGCTTTGGTTGTCTTGATGATGTTTTCAAGTGGTACACGACTCATGAGATCTTCAAGAGCCTGTTCATCAGCAGTCCATAGATTCGTCAGGTTTGAAGTTGAGACGACACCTTCAAGATGATTGTTTTCATCCACAACAAAAACACCTTTGTTTTTGCGTTTTAAAATCGCATCCAGTGCTTCTTTCATTGTGGTTTTTCTGTTGACCAGAAGAGCTTCATCCATATCAATCTCTGCAAGTGTACACTTTGCAGAATGAATCATGACAGGACGTTCCACTTTGAATTTATCCAGAATATATGATGTTTCCTTGTTTAATGGACTAAGTCGTACAGGAGTTGTATTGAACCCTAATTTATTCTTTAAATAAGAATAACAGATTGCTGCACAGATTGAGTCAGAATCAGGGTTTTTATGTCCAGTAACATAGATTGGCTTTTCCATAGGCAGTACCTCTATATGAACATCATAACGGACTGAGATTTTAAATACAAGTAAAATAACTTTTTATCAAATTCGGCAGAGAATTGTAAAAGAAAAGGGACAAACTAATAAAAAAGTAATGCATTGGAAGAATTGGGATATGGTATGCAAATAAGGAAAATGATATAATGCTAGAGAAGCTTAAAGGAGTGAATTTTTATGTTGCATGTAATGTATCATCCATTGATTACACACAAATTAACGCAGATGCGTAAAAAAGAAACAGGAACAAAAGATTTCAAGCAGAATCTTGATGAAATCGCAGGATTGATGGCTTATGAAGTATGCCGAGATCTTCCTGTGAAGAAAGTTCATATTGAAACACCAGTATGTGAATGTGACACATATGAACTGGCAAAGGAAATCGTTCTGATTCCAATTCTTAGAGCAGGTTTAGGTCTTGTGAACGGTATTAACGATCTGATTCCAACTGCAAAAGTAGGATTTATCGGGCTGTATCGTGATGAAGAAACGCTTGAACCACATGAATATTTCGCTAAATTCCCATCAACAATGCCAAGTGCAGTGAATCTGGTGCTTGACCCAATGCTGGCAACGGGTGGCAGTGCTGTTGCAGCAATCGATATGATCAAAGCACGCGGTGCAAAGACAATCAAGCTGGTTTGTCTGGTTGCTGCACCTGAAGGTGTTAAAGCAGTAGAAGAAGCTCATCCAGATGTTGATATCTATCTGGCTGCACTTGATGAAAAGCTGAACGAAAACGGCTATATCGTACCAGGTCTGGGAGATGCTGGCGACAGAATTTTCGGAACTAAATAATGAAAGATCTTGTAAAGGCATTGTCACTTGGGGCAACAATTTGTCTTTGTATGACTGTGCCAACTGTTTTGGGTGTGCTTGCTGATCGACATTTAGGTACAGCACCAGTAGGGGTTCTTATCGGTGTGTTTGTGGGTTTGTGCAGTGCATTCTGGACATTGAAGGAGCTGATAAAATGAGCAGAGAATTGATGAAACGCTGTCTATTTCTGACTCTGATTGTCAGTCTGATTGCGTTTGTGATTGATTACAGAATTGCGTTGGGATTTCTGTTTGGTGCAATAGGTTCTGTGCTTTTGTATCTTAGAAATGTTGCTTTCTGCAACGCAGTTCTGGATGAGAAAAATACAAAGCATTTAAAAACTTTTGGAAGGTTCATGCAGAGTTATGCCATTATGGCAATTGTGCTGATTGTTTCAGCGGCAAAGCCTGAAATTCTGAATGTTTTTGCATCAGCGTTTGGTTTGATGCTGGTGAAAATTTGTTTAATTCTTGAAACCTTTTATGGAAAGGAGGGGAAAGGATGAACATGGCACTTCATCTGACAATCCAATCAGATTTGTTTGTGATTGTTGGGCTGACTGCTGTACTTTGTCTGGCTGTTGTGCTGATTTCCAAAGTCATTGATAAAGCAGACCCGCTGGCGGAACCGAAAGGTCTTGTTCTGGTTGGCATGCTGTGGCTGGCTGAAACGTTAGACAGACAGGCAAAAGATAATGTAGGAAACAAAGTGGCAAAACTTTTGACGCCCTATGTTCTTACAATTGCCATTTACATCTTTATGAGCAATATCCTGGGGTTGTTTGGCTTTACATCGCCAACATCCAACTGGAGTGTAACGTTGACTCTTACGATTATCACATGGGTCATGGTGCAGATTGCTCAGTTGAAAGCGGGTGGTTTTGGTGCATATATGCATGCGTTCATTGAACCGATTCCTGTCTTTCTTCCAATGAACATTTTCGGTAAGTTCTCGACAATTTTATCCATGTCGCTTCGTCTTTTCGGGAATGTACTGTGTGGTGGTATCATCATGTCTTTGATTTATTCATTTACAGAAGGTATTTCCAATACAATCGTTGGTTTATTCGCATCTTCTGGCTCTGTATTTAACTTTATGGCGCCAGTTCTAGCTCCTGTGCTGCACGCTTATTTTGATGTGTTCTCAGGTTTTATTCAGACGTTGATTTTTATCACGTTGACAATGGTCTTTATCGGTAATGAAATGACCGATGATATGAAAAATTCATAAGAGGAGGAAAATATATGGATATTTCTACAGGTTTGATTGCGATTGGTGCTGGTCTGGCAGTTATGACTGGTATGATGACAGGGATTGGTGAAGGTTTTGTAGCTGGTAAGGCTGTTGAAGCTATCGGTAAGAATCCTGAAGCAGAAGGAAAAATCCGTTCAACTATGATCCTGGGTATCGCTCTTTCTGAAACTTGCGCGATCTACGGTCTTTTGGTTGCGATCCTGTTGATCTTTGTATTCTAAGTTAGAATTCAAGTTCATTTAGGAGGAAAACTATGATTACTATTGATGTCATTGGCCAGCTGATTCCAAATCCAATGACCATGCTTGCTCAGCTTTGTTCAACGCTGGTGCTGTTTCTGTTTGTGAAGAAGTTTCTGTGGACAAGTGTTACGAACTTTCTTGATGCACGTTCAGCTGCCATGCAGATGGATTTAAAGCAGAGTGCTGAAGCAAGAAAAGAAGCTGAAGCTGACAGAGAAACTGCACGTGCTGAAGTACGTCAGGCTAGAGAAACTTCTCGTAGAATCCTTGAAAAGGTCAAGGATGAATCAGAAGCTCTCAGAACATCCATCGTGAATCAGGCTAAGAAAGAAGCAGAGCTGAAGATTGAAGCTGCTGATCGTGCAATTGAAGCACAGAAGAAGCAGGCTCATGATGAGATGGTTCATGAAATGGTCAGTGTTGCAATGGCTGCTGCTGAAAAACTGATGAGTGAAAAATCAGACGCACAGGATGATGCAAAAATCATTGAAGATTATGTGCGTGAAGTGAAGGGTCAAGCATGAGTCAGGCAGCGCACAGATATGCTGAAGCTTTCTTTGAGTTAGCTCAGGAAATGAATCAGGTGGATGCCTGGAAACAGCAGATGGATCAGGTGGCTGGTGTGATAAACAGTGTTCCAGAACTGAAAAGTTTTTTTGGTGCTGTAAAAATCACAAATGAAGAAAAAAAGGAACTTTTGATTAAAAGTTTTGAAGGCAGAATTGATGAAACCTGCCTGAATTTTCTCTGTCTTTTGACAGATAAGAAAAGAATTAATGAAGTCTCTTTGATTCTGAAAGAATTTCATTCATTGTGCAATGCTTATCATGGCATTGAAGAGGGAGTTGTTTATGCTGCTCGTTCATTGAGTGAAGATCAGATGAAAGAGCTGGAAGACAGTTTCAAGGTGCGTGGACGCAATGTTGAACTGACTCAGAAACTGGATGAATCTTTAATTTCGGGATTCAAGATTGTGCTTGAAGATGAAGTGATTGATGCATCGATGAAGTCAAAACTTGCACGCATGAAGAATGAACTGTTAAAGGAAAGGATGTGAGAATGTGGAACTTAGACCAGAAGAAATCAGTGCTCTGATCAAGGAACAGATTCGTCATTACAAAGATAAAATTGAATCTAACGATGTAGGGACTGTCATCCGTGTAGGTGACGGTATTGCGCTTGTTCAGGGATTGGATAAGGCAATGTCCAGTGAATTGCTGGTGTTCCCTGGTGATGTTTATGGTATGGTGCTGAACCTTGAAGAAGATCATGTTGGGGCTGTATTGATGGGCTCAGATGCTCAGATTAAGGAAGGCGATACTGTAAAACGTACAGGAAGAATTGTTGAAGTTCCAGTTGGTGACTGCATGCTGGGTCGTGTAGTGAATGCTTTGGGACAGGCAATTGATGGTGGACCTGAAATTCGTGCTGAAAAATATCGTCCGACTGAACGTGTTGCACCTGGTGTTATGACACGTAAGTCAGTTCATCAGCCATTGATGACAGGACTTAAGATTATTGACTCTATGATTCCTATCGGTAAGGGTCAGCGTGAGTTGATTATCGGTGACCGTCAGACTGGTAAAACAGCGATTGCGATTGATACAATCCTGAACCAGAAGGGCAAAAACGTAAAATGTATCTATGTAGCAATTGGACAGAAGGCTAGTACAGTTGCTCAGATTGTAGAAAAACTGCGTCAAAGAGGTGCAATGGAGTATACAACTATCGTTGCTGCAACAGCATCTGAAATGGCTCCACTGCAGTACATGGCACCATATGCAGGTTGTGCAATGGGTGAAGAATGGATGGAAAACGGAGACGATGTTCTGATTGTTTATGATGACTTGTCAAAACACGCAGTAGCTTATCGTACAATGTCTCTGCTTTTGAGAAGACCTCCAGGGCGTGAAGCATATCCAGGGGATGTCTTCTATCTGCATAGCCGTCTGTTGGAACGTGCTGCTAAGCTGAATGATCAGCTGGGTGGCGGTTCATTGACTGCACTTCCAATCATTGAAACTCAGGCTGGAGATATCTCTGCCTACATCCCAACAAATGTTATCTCAATCACAGATGGTCAGATCTTCCTGCAGACTGAATTGTTCAATTCAGGTGTTCGTCCAGCTGTTGACAGTGGTCTGTCTGTATCCCGTGTAGGATCTGCAGCTCAGACAAAGGCAATGAAGCAGGTTTCAGGATCATTGAAGCTGGATCTGGCACAGTACCATGAACTGCTGAGCTTTACACAGTTCGGAAGTGACTTGGACCCTGTGACAAAGGCAACTATTGACCATGGTGCACGTCTTACTGAACTTTTGAAACAGGGACAGTATTCACCATTGGATATGAGTGAACAGGCACTGAGCTTGTTTGCAGCGAAGAATGGCTTCCTGAAGAAAGTTGCAGTCGAAGATGTACGCAAGTTTGAAGCAGGACTTCATGCTTATTTCCATGAACATCATCAGAATCTGTTTGATCGCATGGAAGAAGAAAAAATCATCAGTGATGAACTCGGTAACCTGCTGAAAGGTGCAATTGAAGAATACGCTTCTGAAACAGAGCTTCTGGGGTAAGCGCGTATGGCACAGAACAGACAGGCACTGAAAAGCCGCATTCGTTCCACACAGGCAACGATGAAAATCACCAGTGCCATGGAACTGATGTCAAACTCCAAACTGCAGCGTCAGCGCTCTATGATGGAGAAAAACAGAGAGTATTCCACAACTCTCTTAAAAACACTGCATCACATTCTTTCAGAAAGTGATCAGGTGGAAAACAAATACCTTCTTAAAAATGATTCTGAAACAGTACTGACGATTGTGTTCAGTTCTGATTTGGGACTTTGTGGAGGTTACAATGTCAACATGCTTCGCTATGCGACAACCTTTATTAAAAAAGAAGATCCAATTATTGTGATTGGATCAAAGGGTAGAAACTGGCTGAGTACAAGAGGCTACAATGTAGTCAATGAATATATCGACAGTGATGCCTTTGATTATGTGGAAGCTTCCAACATGATTGAAAAGGCACTGCAGCAGGTACTTTCAAAAGAAATCGGTAAGATTCAGGTTGTGTACACGTACTTTAAAAATACGGTTACATTTGAGCCGCGACTGGAAGTTCTCTTTCCGGTTGAAAAGGGTCAGGGTAAACTGGAAAGCAAGCAGGAAATTCTGTTTGAACCAAATGCAGATGAAATTCTGAATACTTTGATTCCAATGGCACTTAAATCAACATTGTATTCACTTTGGATGGAAACAAAGACAAGTGAACAGGCAAGCCGTCGTTTAGCGATGGAAAATGCGACAGACAATGCTGAAGAATTGAAAGAAAAGCTTGTACTGCAGTTTAATCAGGCTCGTCAGGCTGCGATTACTCAGGAAATTACTGAAATCGTTGCAGGGGCAGATTCATTGTAGGAAAGAGGAGAAATATGGCAAATACAGGAAAAATCATTCAGGTTATTGGGCCTGTTGTGGATATTCGATTTGAAGCTGGTCATCTTCCAGCATTGAATCACGCCATCAAAATCCGCACATCAGAGTCGACATCGCTGACTGTTGAAGTTGCACAGCACATCGGAGATGATGTTGTGCGTACAATTGCGATGGGATCAACTGATGGTCTGGTGAGAGGTATGGAATGTCTTGATACAGAACATCCAATTATGGTACCTGTTGGAAAAGAAGTTCTGGGCAGAATGTTTAATGTGCTTGGTGATGAAATTGATGGTCTGGGTAAAGTTGAAGCTCAGAAGTATCTTCCGATTCATCGTGCAGCACCTACATTTGATCAGCAGCAGACTTCTCAGGAAATCCTGGAAACAGGAATTAAGGTCATTGACCTTCTGTGCCCTTATGCAAAGGGTGGTAAGATCGGTCTGTTCGGTGGTGCCGGTGTAGGTAAAACCGTACTGATGCAGGAATTGATTCATAACATTGCAAAAGAACATGGTGGTATGTCAGTTGTAGCAGGTGTTGGTGAAAGAACACGTGAAGGAAATGACATGTATCATGAAATGAAAGATTCAGGCGTTTTGGATAAGACAGTTCTGGTTTATGGTCAGATGAATGAAAGTCCAGGTGCACGTATGCGTGTAGCACTTTCTGGTCTGACTATGGCTGAAAACTTCCGTGATGCAGATAAGAGTGATGTGCTGCTGTTTATCGACAACATCTTCCGTTTTACTCAGGCTGGATCTGAAGTATCTGCGCTGCTGGGACGTATGCCATCAGCCGTAGGTTATCAGCCAACATTGGCAACTGAAATGGGACAGCTTCAGGAAAGAATCACATCAACAAAAGATGGTTCCATCACATCTGTTCAGGCAATCTATGTGCCTGCGGATGACTTGACTGACCCAGCGCCAGCAACAACATTTACTCATCTGGATGCAAAGACAGTACTTGATCGTAGCATCGCAGCATTGGGTATTTATCCAGCAGTAGACCCACTGGATTCAAGCAGCCGTATGCTCGATCCACTGGTAGTCGGAGAAGAACATTACAACGTAGCACGTGGAGTTCAGGCTTTGCTGCAACGTTATAAAGAACTGCAGGATATCATCGCAATCTTGGGTATGGATGAACTGTCTGAAGAAGACAAGCTGACTGTTGCACGTGCCCGCCGCGCGAGAAACTTCCTTTCTCAGCCGTTCAACGTTGCAGAACAGTTCTCAGGTCTTGCAGGGAAATACGTACCATTAAGCGATACAATCGCAAGCTTCAAGGAACTGCTTGAAGGTAAAGCGGATGATCTTCCAGAACAGGCATTCATGTTTGTTGGAACGATTGCTGAAGCTAGAGAAAAGGCGAAGAAACTCGGCGCATGAAATGTCGAATTGTAACTCCTGGCGGGCTTTATAAAGAGACAGAATGCAGTATTCTCAACATCAGAACGATTGATGGTCAGCGAGGAATTCTTTCCAATCATATGCCACTGGTTACGATGCTGGAAATCGGCGAAATGAATTTCGTGACAGACAAAGGGCGTGAAGTGTTCGCAGTTGCAGGAGGCATGTTCTACTTCCATGACAACATGGCAACCCTTCTGGTGGATGCGATTGAAGCGAAAGATGAAATCAATCTTGATCGTGCGCTTGCTTCAAAGAAGCGTGCTGAAGAACGTCTTGCACAGAAAGATCCAAATCTGGATATGAAACGTGCAGAACTTTCATTGAAACGAGCAATCAATCGAATCAATGTCAAAGGATAAACATTATTAATCAAAAAAGGTCTTGGAGTATTTTCAGGACCTTTTTTACGGGATACAGACTGAATTATCGTTAAGATAACGATAAAATGATAGGTGCTTAAGATTTATCACTATCTGGATTAATGCCAATGTGTCAATATTTCATTCTATTTTTAATCATGTTCATAATACGAATGTGATAAAATAAAATTAAAGAGTTACAGGATGGATGAGTGTATGGTTTCAAAAAAAATAATAGCATTTGCAGGAAAAGGTGGAGTAGGCAAAACAAGCTTGTCGGCTTTGAGTGTGAAATTGTTGGCGGAAAAATATCCTGATGCAAAAATATTAGCGATTGATGCTGATCCTGCAGTTGGATTATCCACAGCTTTAGGTGTTCATGTGACTCATACAGTGGATGATATTCGCATGAAATTTATCAACACGTTAGAAAACGGAAGAAAAATAGAAGCAATCGAAGTATTGAATGAAGCCCATTATGAAATTACAGACTCTATTGTAGAAACAGATAAGTTCGCTTTTCTTGCGATTGGCCGCCCTGAAGGTGCTGGATGTTATTGCAAAGTAAACAGCTTTCTTAAAGATATCATTAGTCAGTTATCAGAGTCTTTTGATTATATTGTCATAGATGGTGAAGCTGGTATTGAACAAGTCAATCGACGTGTTATGGAAAAAGTAACGCATCTTGTTTTAGTCAGCGATGCAAGTCGCAAAGGGTTGAATGTCATTCAGACAATTCATCGTGTTGCCGATCAGCTTTGTATGTATGAAAAAACAGGGGTTATCCTGAATCGAATGAAAAACGATTCGATAAAACATCTAATCCAAGTAGAAAATCTTCCTATCTTTGGCTTTTTGCCTGAAGATGAA
>JAFYOL010000161.1 GCA_017560205.1 Erysipelotrichaceae bacterium
AGAACACTTTCTTTCTGCATGATTTTTGCCCCTTGTTCAATCAGTTCAAGAAGTACATCTACAGTAATTTTTTCATAATGCTTTGCATCTGGATATCGTTTAGGATCCTGATCATAGACACCAGAAACATCTGTATAAATGCTCACAAAAGGGACATTCAATGCACTCGCAATGACAAAAGCACTTAAATCAGAGCCTCCTCGACCTAAAGTAATGATATTGCCTGTAATTGAAATCGCTGTAAATCCTGGCACAATCACAACTTCATATTGATGAGCTGCCTGTTTCAGGCCATGGTCACATACAGCCAGTACTCTTCCTTTCTGATAGTGGTCATCACTGATGATGCCGGTTTCACAGATGCTGAGCGCACAGGCATTAAGTCCATGTGCTTTACAGCAGTTCAGAAACACCAGAGAAGAAATCACTTCCCCTAAAGAGATAAAACGGTCTTTGTCTTTTGGGCTGAGATGAGTTGTCAATGATGCCAGTGTATCTGTGGCGTAGCAGGAAGGAAAACGCCCCATTGCAGAGACAACCACCACAACAACATCCGCCTTATGCAGATGCTCCAGAACTCTCGACAAGGCCATCTCTCTAGCTGATTCATCTTTCAATGAACTTCCTCCAAATTTAATGACATCTACTTTCATCTTCATCACCCACTAAAGAATATGCTTCAGAGATAATTTGCCATAGGCAAACGACTTTCTCATGTATTTCCTTGTAAAACATGATATATTTAGTGCGTAAGATGGAGGATTTTTTATGAGCCAAATGACTGGAATCCTGGATCCTGAACGTGAATCCAGTGCCTTAAACATCATTCGAAACAAGCGTCTGACTTTTATGCAGCAGATTCTTGAATTATACAAACTTGGTGAAGATACAGTCGGACCTGTCACTGTGAACGAAGAACTGAGAAAAGCCATGGATGAAGGAGTCATCTGTGACTTATGGGAAGGAAATGCCCCTTTCAGACCTCGTTATGTCATCCCTGATTATTCTTTATTATTTAAAAAGGGATGTGAATTCCTTGAACTGGGTGTACCTGAAGATCTGCAGGAAGCATGCAACAGCCTTCTGATTCTGTATCGTCATATCCCATCATCTGGCGGATATCCTGTTTATCTGGGTCAACTGGATGAACTGCTGGAACCTTATGTTTTAAAAGAAGAAAGAGCACGCGCAAAACGTACACTGCAGCTGTTTCTGAAACATATCGATAAAGCGATTCCTGATTCTTTTGTCCATGCCAACATCGGTCCATATGATACCGTGACTGGACGTCTGATTCTGGAATGCACAGAAGAAATGCAGCTGGCTGTACCAAACATTACATTGAAATATCATCCAGAGAAGACTTCTGAGGAATTTGCAGCATTGTGCGCAAAATGCATGCTGAAAACAGCGAAACCAAGCTTTGCCAACGATATCATGATTTCAAAAGAATGGGGTCCTGATTATGGTGTGGCAAGCTGTCTGAATCTGCTGAAGATTGCAGGTGGCGGATACACACTGGCAAGAATCAAACTGCATGATGCATCAAAGCTTGCAAAAGATATCCAGGATTTTAAAGAAAACATTCTTCCTCATTATATGAGAGTTTTATTAGAATTCATTGATCGCCGCATTGAGTTCATGTCCAATGAATCTGTCTTCTTCCAGACCAATTTCCTGGTTAAAGAAGGTTATATTGAACAGGAAAAATTCACAGGCATGGTTGGTGTTGTTGGACTTGCAGAATGTGTCAATCATCTTTTAGGCATCAACGATCCTAAACTCGGTTTTGGAAACAACACAGAAGCGGATGATTTAGGTGTGGAAATCTGTGAAATCATGGATCAGATGGTGAAGAATCATCCAGGTGTACACTGCAGTAAAGTTGGTTCTGTCTATGGCATGCATGCTCAGGTCGGTATCAGTGATGATGGACGTTCCAATACGCCTGGCACTCGTATTCCAATTGGTGCAGAACCAGAACTTTCAAAACATCTGGCACACTCTGCCCGATTCCACAAGTATTTCCCTACAGGAGCTGGCGATATCTTTACTTTTGAATCCACATGGACAAAAACTCCAGAAGCACTGGTCGATATCATCAAAGGTTCATTTGAAATGAATGTCAGATATTTCAGTGGTTACACTGCAGACAGTGATGTTGTACGTGTTACTGGCTATCTGGTGAAAAAGAGTGAACTTGAAAAACTGGACAAAGGTGAACAGGTCCTCAATGGCGCTACTGTTTTAGGCAAAGGTCAAAGAGATGGCACACAAGCACTCAACAGAAAAATCGAAGAATTCAAATAATCAAAAGGCTCATGAT
>JAFYOL010000162.1 GCA_017560205.1 Erysipelotrichaceae bacterium
ACCTCTTATGCCATGATGTCATGAATATCATTCAGACCCTGATTAGTTGTAACCACAATTACAGTATCCCCAACCAGAATCATATCTTTACCACGAGGTGTAATGATCTTGCTTCCACGGATAATACAGCAGATCAGCAGATTCTTTTTCAAAGACATTTTCTCAAACGGAACACCTACAACCTCTGTACGTTCATTGATTTTAAATGCCAAAGCTTCCGCTTTACCACCGATAATACGATACAGTGTTTCAACGTTGTTTCCACTCGCATTGCCCATTGCACGCACATACTGCAGAATGCTGTCAGATGTAATGTGCTTTGGTGAAATCAATGCACCCAGATTCAAATCTTCAATCACGCTTTCAAAGGAAAGATGATTTACTTTCGTTACACGTTTTGCCTTTGAGTTCTTTCCCGCAAACAAAGACAACATGATATTTTCTTCATCAAAATTAGTCAGCGCCACAAAAGCATTGGTATCCTGAAGACCTTCTTCAAGAAGAACTTCCTGCTCTGTTGCATCACCATTGATGATAACGGCTTCAGGAAGCAGTTCACTCAATTCTTCACAACGCTTGCGATCTCTTTCAATGATTTTTACATCAACACCTGAAGCCAGCAGTTTTTCTGTAAGATAAAGCGCTATTGTACTTCCTCCTACAATCATGGAAGTTTCAACCTGGTTATAATCCAGAAGAATCTTCTTAAAGAAGTCTGTCGCCTTCTTAGGTGAGGCAATAAACGAAATCTTGTCTCCGCTCTTTAACACGAAATGACCATTTGGAATCATGACTTCATCGCCACGTTCAACTGCACACACCAGTACATCACACATAAAGAAGGAAACAATTTCCATCACTTTGCGATTATGCAGTACTGATCCTTCAGGAATCTGTACACGAAGCAGTTCCACACGCCCCTTGGCAAATGTATCTGATTTAATTGCTGATGGGAAACGCAGCAGACGTGCAATTTCATCTGCAGCAGCCTGTTCCGGATTAATAATCATCGACAGCCCCAATTCTTCACGAATAAACGAGATTTCCTTGTTGTAGATTGGGTTTCTTACACGCGCAATGGTATGACAGTTCCCTGCTTTTTTTGCAATCAGACAGCACAACAGATTCAATTCATCTGATGTTGTGACCGCAAGCAGAAGATCAGCTTCTTCTACACCTGCTTCCATCTGAACACTGTAACTCGCACCATTGCCTGCTACACCCATAATATCCAGTGAGCTGGATACACTTTCTACCAGTTCCGCATTTGTATCAACCACGACAATGTCATGGCCTTCTTCATTTAACGTAGATGCCAGAGTCTTGCCTACTTTTCCGCATCCTACAATAAGAATTTTCATATCAATCACCCTTTTTGGTATCAATCAAATTTTAATCCAAACCCATTTCATTATCAACACCCTTGTATCACTTCTTGACCCATTCTTAACTTAAAAAGAAAACAAGACCCTAAAAGGTCCTGTTATGCTTTTAAGTTTGTGCGGATGGATGCAATCTCATTTTCAGTCAGTTTTAACTGATTTAAACAATAAGCCTCAATACCACCCAGTTTTTCAATTTCATTGAGTGAAATGGTCATGTATTCTTCACGTGCTGTAATCAAAGGCTGTACATCTTTTTTAGTCTGATCACTCATCGCATTGAATTCTTTCATCAGCTGAGGGTCAGCTTCTTCATCATTAGTACGCAGATAATCACTCATAATCAAGTCACGATCAGCACCCATCAAAAGAAGCACAAGCGCTGTTGCAAAGCCTGTACGGTCTTTTCCCGCTGTGCAGTGGAAAAGACATGGCAGATTCTGCTTGTCGCTCAGAAGCAGAAGAAACTGGCGATATGCCTTCTGTGCTGCACCATTGTGTACAAAATTATAATACTGATTCTTCATCATTGTGGACAAGTCACGATCCAGTGCATCCAGATTCTTGGCACCTGATGCAAGTGCCGCAGCATCTGCCATCGGATCCAAAGACACTGTATTCAATCCTGCAGGATTAGGAAATTCATGCTGTTCAGATGAACCTCTGAAATCCACAACCGTCTTGATTTCTTCTTTCAAGGTGCGAATATCCTGTTCAGTACTGAACATCAAACGACCTGATCGAATCAACATATCATTCATACCTGCACATTTTACTGTACGTGCATTGTATACTTTCTCAAACCTCATACATTAAACCTCACATTACTGATTCAATTTATCGAAATAAACGCCCTTTGTCAACAAGACAAAAAGAAAACTCTCTATTGCTAGAGAGTTCTCAGAATTTTTCAACTTATTCAGCAGTTACCTTGATACCAGGACCCATTGTAGTTGACATAGTGATGCTCTTCATGTAAGCACCCTTAACTGCAGCAGGTCTTGCCTTCAGCAGTGTAGCGTACAGAGCCTTGTAGTTTTCAACCAGCTGTTCTTCAGTGAATGAGCACTTACCGATCAGGCAGTTTACGTTACCTTCTTTGTCAGTACGGTAAGTAACTTTACCCTTCTTGATTTCGTTAACAGCGTTAGCGATGTTCATAGTTACTGTACCTGTCTTAGGGTTTGGCATCAGGCCCTTAGGACCCAGTACCTTACCGAGTTTACCAAGTTCACCCATCATATCTGGAGTTGCTACGATTACATCAAAGCCGAACCAGCCGCCCTTGATTTCTTCCAGCATTTCCTTACCACCTACGAAATCTGCTCCTGCATCCTTAGCTTCCTGTTCCTTAGCACCCTTAGTGATTACCAGAACCTTCTGTGTACGGCCTGTTCCGTGAGGAAGAACCATAGCACCACGGATCTGCTGATCAGCGTGACGAGGGTCTACATTCAGATTGAATGAAACTTCAACTGAAGCATCGAACTTAGCGATGTTTGTGTTCTTTGCCAGAGCAACAGCTTCTTCTGCGCTGTAGCTTCTGTTCTTATCGATCTGCTTTAAAGCTTCTGCGTATTTCTTTCCTGCCATGTTCTTACTCCATTCCTTCTACAACAACACCCATATTGCGTGCTGTACCTGCAATAATTCTCATTGCAGCTTCTACATCATTTGCGTTCAGGTCTGGCAGTTTGTATTCAGCGATCTGTCTGCACTGTTCCAGAGTGATCTTACCTGCCTTAACAGCCTTAGGGCTTCCTGAAGCCTTAGCGATTCCTGCTGCTTCCTTGATCATGTGTGCAGCTGGTGTAGTCTTCAGAACATAGTCGAAGCTCTTATCTTCGTATGCTGTGATGATAACTGGTACTACTTTGCCCATTCTGTCACGTGTAGCATCGTTGAATGCTGTACAGAACTGAGGCATGTTGATTCCAGCAGATGCCAGCGCTGGTCCTGGTTTTGCCTGTCCGCCCTTGAACTGGAGCTTGCAGACTTTTGCAACTTTCTTTCTACTCACAAGACTTACCTCCTAAAATTTGCTTGTGCTGTGGTTTTCAGAGCAGGTGCAACCGCTCTCCCACGCATATTAAAACGCACTACGCGAGTGCTTCACTAATATATCACTACAACTATATCCCGTCAAGCACAAAATGCTTTATTTTAAAGGTTTTTTTGAACTTTTTCATACATCTGTTCAAACCATGAATTGACCTGTTCAGATCGACTTTCCAGCTCACTTTTCAGTTGCTCTGCAGCATCACAAATCAGCTGTTTTTCAGCACATGAAATCAAGTTTTTACAATACGCATCATCCAGTTCATTCACATCTAAAATGACTGCTGTACCATCCGGATCATAAACCACATCCACAATCAGATCTTTAAAGGAGGTCATCTCACCTTGAACAGAAACATCAGCGATATCAAAATAAATCTGAAAAAGATGACCTGATGCATCAAACATTGCGGTAGCCCATACCTTTTTATCAGACCAGCCGCACTGTACCCATGTGATACCTGCATCACAGATGACCAGCTGTTTTTTGCCTACCATAAACGGTTCACTGACAGACAACATCTTGACAGCACCGCAGAAACCACCCTCAAACTCAAACCAGGCCAGTTTTCTGTCTGTAATCATTTCCCATTCAAGACGTTTCCACCCTCTTTGATCAAGCATATTGACCCTCCTTAATGAAAACACAGCATCTCTGCTGTGTTTTAGATTAATAACCTGAAGTCTTTTCGCCTTCGATCAGCTTGATTGCTGAGCTTGTACCTAAGCGATCAACACCAGCTGCCAGATAGTCTTCCATATCCTGTACAGAACGGATACCACCAGCTGCCTTCATCTTTACATCTGGTCCAATGTGCTTCTTGAACAGAAGAATATCTTCCATTGTAGCACCAGCTGTACCAAAACCTGTGCTTGTCTTGATGTAATCAGCTTTTGCGTTTGTTACTGCATGACACATAGCGATCTTTTCTTCTTCATCCAGGTAACAAGTTTCGATAATAACTTTCAGAATATGATCTCCGCAAGCTTCCTTCAAAGTACGGATTTCATCTTCAACCTTTTTGTAATCTTTGTTTTTTACATCAGCGATGTTGACAACCATATCAATTTCATTTGCCCCATCAGCCAGTGCAGACTTGATTTCTTCAACCTTTGAAGAAGTGCTGTTGTATCCCAATGGGAATCCAACAACAGTACACAGATTCACTTTATCACCATAAGTTTCATTCAGACGCTTCAGATAGCACTGAGGAATACAGATGGATGCTGTACCGTATTCAATAGATTCTTCAGCGATCTTCTTGATCTGTTCCCAAGTAGCAGTCGCTTTCAGAAGAGTATGATCGACATGACTCAAAATTTCATTAGTGTTCATAAAAAACCTCCAAGTTTTCTCTACATTCAGTTTGGCAGTTTGGATACAAATTGTCAAGAAAAAGGGAGATTAATAATCTCCCTGTACAATCATCGCATCAATGACCTTCTGCATACCTGCAATATTTGCAGCAGCTACATAATTCTTATCATCCAGATCATACTGTGCCATGGCATTTTCACACTGTTCATGAATTGCCTTCATGATGCCTTTGAGCTTTTCATCCACTTCTTCAAATGACCATGAAAGACGCATGCTGTTTTGTGACATTTCCAGTGCAGATGTTGCTACACCGCCGGCATTTGCTGCCTTGCCTGGGGCAAACAGAATATCCTTATCACGATATACCTTGATCGCATCATTGTCAGATGGCATGTTTGCGCCTTCTGCCACCAGAATGCATCCATTTTCAATCAGACGTTCTGCACGCACCTTATTGATTTCATTCTGTGTAGCACATGGCAATGCAATATCCACTTTCAAATCTGCATCATAAACAGAACCTTCATGATATTCACCATGACCTGCCATTGCAGGATAATCCTTCAGTGAACCACGCAGTTCTTCTTTGATCTTCTTTACAGTATCCAAAGACAATTCTTCATCTACGATATAACCCTTTGAATCTGACATAGCAACAACTTTCATGCCATTCTGCATTGCCTTTTCAGCTGCATAAATCGCTACATTGCCAGACCCCGATACAATCGCACGCTTGTTTTCAGATGTCAGGTTATGCTTTTTCATCATTTCCAGCACAAAGTACACCAGACCATAGCCTGTTGCCTGTTTACGAGCTAAAGAACCGCCATAGCTTAATCCTTTACCTGTTAATACACCACGTTCAGAAACACCTTTAATACGGCGATACTGACCATAGAAGAAGCCTATTTCACGTGCACCTGTTCCCTGGTCTCCTGCAGGAACATCCACATCTGGTCCAATGTGACGATACAGTTCAGTCATAAAGCTCTGGCAGAAACGCATAACTTCATGATCACTCTTTCCTTTAGGATCGAAGTCACTTCCACCTTTACCGCCACCGATTGGAAGAGTAGTCAGTGCATTCTTGAAAATCTGTTCAAATCCCAGGAATTTCAGCATACCCATCGTTACAGATGGATGCAGACGAATACCACCTTTGTATGGTCCTAAAACACTGCTGTACTGTACACGATAACCGCGATTCACATGAATCTTGCCTTCATCATCCATCCAAGGAACTTTAAATGTAATGATGCGTTCTGGCTCACACAATCTTTCCAGAACGGCCATATCTTCATACTCAGGATGACGATCAAAAATCACTTCAACGCTTGTCAGTACTTCTTCAAGCGCCTGCAGAAATTCAGGCTGTGATGCATCCTTCTGTTTAAATTCATTCAACACTTTTTCAATATACTTGTTCATAGAGATTCCCCCTTGGTACTCATGGTACTATTTTACAACTTCACTGGTTTCTCTGTACACTTTTTTTCTTCTGCACAAAGCTACAAAATGATATTTTTTCACCCAAAAATGAAACTTCTTTCAAAGCGAACAAAAAGAAAAACCGGTGAATTCACCGGTTACTTCTTAAAGTTCAACTTTTTTCAGATCGTTGTAAGAAATCTCAGTTGGAGTTTCACGTCCAAACAGAGTGCACAGAACGTTCGCAACACCGTTGTCGTTATCCATTGATTCAACCTTACCTTCGATACCACTCAGAGGACCTGAGAGAATCTTGACACGGTCTCCAACAACGAAATCAACACTCAGCTTGCGTTCAGACAATCCCATACGACGCAGAATTGCTTCAATTTCATCTGGTGAAACTGGGAATGGCTTTGCACCACCACCTGATGATCCGATAAATCCAGTAACTCCTGGTGTGTTACGCACAACATACCAAGCTTCATCTGTCATAATCATTTCTACAAACAGATACCCTGGGAACAAGTTATGTGACTTTTCTACAGGTTTACCATTCTTGTATTCAATTTCAGTTTCTTCTGCAACAACGATACGGAACAATGAATCACCGATACCCATTGTTTCGACACGCTTTTCCAGATTTTCTTTTACGCGGTTTTCATGACCTGCGTACGTATTGACGACATACCACTGTTTTTCTTCCATACTTATGCTCCAATTCCAATCAACTTCAGAATGAATGTGATTACCAAATCACTTACGACAAAGAATGCACCGAATGCTACAATAAACAGAAGAGATTCTGCTGTATTTTCAGTGATGTCCTTTACCTTTGGCCAGCGGATACGCTTGATTTCCTTGCTGATGCCACTCAGACTAAACCATTTCAACATCTTGGTTCCTCCTTATTTTGTTTCCTTGTGAAGGGTGTGCTGTCCACACTTCTTACAGTATTTGTTCAGTTCCAGACGCTCAGCATGCGTCTTCTTGTTTCGATAGGTTGTGTAATTGCGACTCAGGCAGACTGTGCAAGTCAGAATTACTTTATCATCTTTTGCCACGACAAAAACACCTCCAAGTCTTCACTTGCTCATTTACTTTATCATAAAGCTTTTTTCAAGTCAAACAAATCCTTTTATTAAAAGCTTTTCATCATTTTTTCACGCTGTGCCAGTGAACGTTTCAACCAGCCTTTGCGCAGATAATAGATAATAAACAACGTACTTGTCAGCACCCATGAAATCGGATAACAGAACAAGGATTCCAGCACACTGGATGATGGACCAAAGAAGATCCAGATCATACGTGTACCACAGATACCCAATGCTGTCATCAACATCGGAATCAAGGAATCACCACAGGCACGAATTCCCATGGAATACACTTCAATAAACACAAAACATACCCAAGTCGGACACAGGAATCTCAGGATTTCCATACCAATGCGAATGACTTCCTGATCTGGTGTAAACAGACGATAGAAGACACCACCCGCAAAATACATGATGGTACTCAGTATCACACTGGCAATCGCCTGCATGATGATGGTCTGTGTCATGCCCTTCTTTACACGATCGATGTTGCCAGCCCCAAAATTCTGTCCGACAAAGGTCATTACCGCAGTACCAAAAGCCCCTGTCATCATCCAGAACAAGGCATCAATCTTGCCAAAAGCTGTAAAGGCAGCGACAGTATCCGTACCGTACCCATTGACCGTTGTCTGAATCAACAAGTTGGACACACTGTACAGACAAGACTGAATCCCTGTCGGCAATCCCAAAGACACGATACGCTTAAGTGTATCCTTTTCACAACACATCTGTTTGATGTCAAACTGATAGGAATCCTCCGTCTTCTTTAATACCCACAGCGTCAAAATACAGCTGACCACCTGTGAAATCGTTGTCGCAAGACCTACCCCAAAGACTTCCAGCTTCAAAATGACCACAAACAGAATATCCAATACAATATTACAGATACATGCTGCAATCAGAAAATACAATGGACGTTTAGAATCCCCAACAGCTCTTAAAATCCCAGCCCCCATGTTGTAGACCAGCATCGGCACAAGCCCCAGGAAATAAATACGCATGTAGGTAATCGAATAACCCAGAATATCTTCTGGAACATTCATCATCTTCAAAAAATCAGGCGCAAACACAAACCCAATGATCATCATCACAGTACCGCAGACCACAGCCAGAAACATACCCGACTGCACACTGCGTGATACACCTTCCGCATCACGTCTTCCATAAAACTGTTAAATAACGACTGTAGCCCCAGATGAAATCCCAGTCACAAAACCAACCAGAAGATTAATCAGTGTACCCGTTGATCCACCTACGGCACCTAATGCTTCTTTTCCGACAAAGTTGCCCACAATCACCGCATCCACAGTGTTGTACAACTGCTGGAAAAAAGTTCCAAATAAGATTGGAAAAAAGAAGATCAAGATTTGTTTCCAGATTGTTCCTGTCAAAATATCAGAACGACTCGCATGAAATCTCATAAGTACTCCTTAGAAGTTTAATTTCTTCATCAATTCTTTTTTAGTTTCTTCATCACAGAATGCAGCTTCTATCGCATTCAGTGTACATTGTCTTAATACATCATCACTGATACCCAACGCTTTACATTGAGCATGTTCTGTATGTACATTCGTTCTTGAAAACATCATGTTGTCAGAATTCAACGTGATTTTACATCCCGCTTCCAGCATTTTACGTACGGGATGACTTGCATAATCTCTTTCAAGACCGACATTGCTGGTAACACAGATTTCAAGTGGAATCTGTGTGTCCACAAGTGCCTTCAGCCACTCAGGATTATCCACACAATGAATGCCATGACCAATGCGATAAGCACCCATCTTCAAGGCATCCAGAATATGAGAACCATCTCCCATTTCTCCAGCGTGAATAGTATAAGGAATACCATATTCACGTGCTTTTTCAAACAGAGGTGCATACTTCATGAAATCTCCTGTGTTTTCATAACCTGCAAGATCCAGCGCCACCACATATTTTCCTAATGTTTCTTTAGTTGCCTCAACGGTCTCCATGTTTTCCTTCATGTTGGCATCAGCATCTTTTCCCTTGTGCATCAGACAGTTGATGAGTCTTAGTGTCAAGTCAGGGAAATCCTTTTCAGCACGTTGGATTCCAGAAACCACTGCCAGAATCACTTCTTTCTGACTTAACCCTGCCAACTGATGCTGCTGAGGGGCAAAACGCACTTCCGCATACATCATACCCAGATCATTGAGGTACTGTGCCAATAGATATACCGATTCTTCCAGATCTTCTTTTTCCTGCATCGCAGCACACGGAAAATCAAAACGTTTCATTCGTTCTTCACGGGTCGGGTAATCCACTTTGTACATCAATTGATAATACTGTTCAAAACTCATCGATTCATCAATGATACCACGTTTCAGAGCCGTCTGATATGCCCATGGCAGATGAATTGAACCATCCAGATGAAGATGTAAATCTACTTTTGCATATTTCATAACGACCCTCCACATCTCTTTTAATCATAGCTTTATTTCAACTCTTTCTCAATATAAAAGAGAACGATGTTACAGTTCAACATCGTCCTCAGTTTCTTCTTCCAATACAAATTCAAAGTACGGATTTTCTTGTGCAGCTTCACTCAATGTTTCAATCACACGCTGACCATAGTGTCCCAGCTGTTCTACCATCAGATGCCAGTAAAACAGATGAACTTCTACATCTTTTAGTGTACTTGCACAATCATACAATGCATCCAGATTCATACCATAATATTCAGGAAAATCCAGCATTTCTTTCAGATACAAATGAGTCTCTGTACGATTTGTACATACTCTGCCATCTAAAATAATCTTCATCTTATTCACCTACAATCTCTTCAAAACTCTCATAATGATCTTCTGTATAATAAATCAGACCATCATTGGAATACACAATGCGCTTACCATTACGATATCCACCCTCATAATCAATATCACACTCATAATATTGTCGTCCTGATTCCTTAGGAAGCAGACCTTCTCGATTGCCGAACTTGTCTCCGCCAATCGACATACCATCCGCCACATCCCACAGATTCCCTTCATCCGGATCCCAACCTAAATCATAAGCTTCATTTTTTGTCAGGTAGTTGTCAGGCAAATGATGATATTCCTGAAGATACGCCGCTACTTCATCTTTAGAGGAGTACCAGCCATCTTCTTCAATCACTATACCATCACTGAAATCTTCAGTCGGTACTTCTGTACATCCACTCAGCAAGCCAAGCAGAAGCCCAGCACTTAATAACCATTTTATCCATTTCTTCATCTGTACCACCACCTTCATTATACAAGAAAAGTCGTCCTGAGACGACTTTTTATTCTTTGACTGATTTTAAAATCTGAGACATGGCCCATGATGCACAGGCTAAACCTGATGCAGCAGGTACAAAGACCATGGATGCCGGTGGAATGCGATCTTTTCGTGTTGTTCCATCTGGATGGATGACCACATTCTGTTTGATGGGTGTTTCTGATGAGAACACCACATGAATCTTGCGTGTATAGTTGCGTTTTTTCGCTAACTGACGCAAAGCCTTAGCCAATGGGTCACCTGTACTTTTATCCAGTGTTGTGATTTCCACTTTGGTTGGATCCAAACGATTGGCCATGCCCAGTGAGCTGATGCACGGAATCTTGCGCCATGCACAAGCCTGAATCAGATCCATTTTCGCACTCAATGTATCAATCGCATCAATGACCACATCAATCTTCTGATCCAGCAGTTCATTCATCGATGCATCATAGAAACTTTCAATCATGTCCACTTTACAATCAGGATTATAGGAATGAATACGATCTTTCATCGCCTGTACCTTCGGTGTACCCAATGTCTGATGGGTTGCCTGCATCTGTCGATTCAGATTACTGGACTCAACAACATCCTTATCCACCAAAATCAGATGTCCCACAAAAGAACGTGCCAGTGCTTCTGCCGCATATGAGCCGACACCGCCAACACCCACAATCATGACTGTACTGTTTCTAAGTGCTTCAAGACCTTCTTTTTTAATCAAAAGTTCAATTCTTTCTGATGCTTCACTCATGCAGCCACTCCTTTACACAGTGTTCCATGTTTTCTTTCCAGTTTTCCTCAAATATATCAAACCACTTCACAGGGAACTGATTGTTGAACCAGGTATACTGACGTTTTGCGAACTGACGAGAGTGCAGCTGAATTGCTTCAATGACTTCCTCTTCACTCATGTTTCCTTCAAAATAACCACGCCATTCTCTGTATCCAATGCCTTGCATGCTTTGATCATCAAAGGTTACACCTTCATTCAAAAGACGCTCCATTTCGCATTTCAAGCCCTTCTGCTGCATCTTTCGAACACGCAGATTGATTCTCTCATGCAGAATTTTACGCTCGCAGGTCAGCCCTAAAAGAAGCACATCATAGATCATTTCCTTCTTCTGAGACTCAATGCTTTCGGTCTTGGTTGTCCCTGTTGATGCAATCGCACAGGCACGAATCAGACGTTTGCGATTGTTTGGATGAATACTCTTCAACGCATCCGGATCTTTTTCATTCAGATATACCACCAAAGCATCATTGTCCATAGCCTCAAAAGGACTTAAATCCAACTCTCTTGAATCCTGTTCAAACTCATAATCATACAGACACGCTTTCAGATACAAACCTGTACCCCCACATAAAACAGGCAGTTTACCACGTGCTGTAATCTCATCAATTGCAGCACGTGCCTGTTTCTGAAACAGGGCCACACTGTAATTCTCTTTAGGATCCAGTACATCCAGATTATGATGAGGTACACCCATCATCTCTTCTTCCGTAATCTTTCCTGACCCGATATCAAAACCACGATAAACCTGAATTGAATCTCCACTGATGATTTCACCATTTAATTTTAATGCCAATTCAACTGCAGCATCACTCTTCCCTACAGCTGTCGGCCCTGTAATTACGAGTACTTTTTTCATCGTTTAAAATCCTTTACCAGCTGATTCTGTGAAATCAGAATAAATGTAGGACGACCATGTGGACAATGATATGGCTGTCTGCACTTCTTCAAGGATTCCACCACTTCCACCATTTCAGCACGTGATAAAACACGATTGAAACGAATGGAATGATGACACGCCATCGTCGCAATGCGATCTTTGTTTAAATCTGTTGGATTCAAACTCTTTTCGCTGTCAAACAAGTCCACTACATCCTGTAAAAAGGCTGTTTCATCCACTTTCTGCATCCACAATGGAATCTGACGGGCAATCAATGTTGTCTGTCCAAAGGATTCCAGCTGAAGCGGGAAAATCTTCAACAGCTCATTCAGTTCATCCAGACGATGCATCACATTGGCACTGGCCTGCACCATCACAGGCACCAGCATCTCTGTCATGCTTTCATTCTGCGTATCAAACTGATCTCTGAACTTTTCATAGTTCACTCTTTCCTGTGCTGCATGCTGATCAATGATATACAATCCTTCTTCAGCCTCAGCCAGAATATATTTTCCATGCAGCTGAGCCAATGGCTCCATTGCAGGAAATGGTTTAACTGTCGGTGCAAACGGAATTTCAGGCTCCTGTACCATCAACAGTTCTTTTTCTTCAACTTTCACTTCATCCAACAATAAAGATGACTGTGCATAAATCTTTTCAGCTGTATGGAAAACTTCCTGCTTTTCAACAGGTACTTCTTTCTTTACAACAGGTGTCGGTTCAAACACTTTTTCAAAAGAAACAGGAGGCACAACCTGTGTTGCGGTTACCTGCGGTGATGCAAACTGTGCTTTCAGACAATCTCTGATGACATCCTGAATCAGATATTCCAGCTGCTGCTGCTTGGAAAGACGAATCTCCCACTTGCTAGGATGCACATTCACATCCACCAGACGCTCATCCATGGTGATGTTCAGCACAACAATCGGATAACGCTCATTAAACAGATACGAACGATATCCCTCAAGCACTGCTTTTGTCAGACGATAGGACTTGACCATACGTCCATTCACAAACAGATGAATATAATTTTTATTGGCACGAGTCAGATGAGGCAAAGAAGCCAGACCTGTAATCGTATAATCATAGTCTTGACCCTTTACTTCAAATGTATTCTTCAGACAATCACGACCATAAATCTGAACCATGACTTCCTTCAATGACCCAAGACCACTCGTCTTCAACGACTGTTTTCCATCAATCACCAGATTGAACGCAATTTCAGGATGAGACAGCGCAAACTTCTGTACAGTATCCTGAATCACAGCCGCTTCATACTGCGATGACTTTAAATGTTTTAAACGAGCAGGTGTACGCTGAAACAGCCCTTCCACCACAATCGTTGTCCCTTTGGAAGATGGCGCATCACTGACATCCACCATCTCACCATATTCTACTTTTACCTGTGTGCTTTCATTGCCATCACAACTCAACAACGTTGTCTTTGACACAGAAGCAATCGACGGCAGAGCTTCACCACGGAACCCCAATGTAGAAATGGACCACAGATCATCTGTTGTACGGATTTTACTTGTGGCATGACGCGCAAATGCTTTCTGAGCATCTTCTTTGTCCATGCCATCTCCATTGTCGATGATTTCAATTCTTGAAATGCCACCTTCAAGACAATGGATTTCAATTCTGGTCGCATGCGCATCAATCGCATTTTCAACCAGTTCCTTGACAATTCCACCTGGTCTTTCAACCACTTCACCGGCTGCAATCATGTTGGATAACTGCGTATCCATCTGCATAATCTTTGCCATCCTGTCACTCCTTTCCTTGAAACGAAAAGCCTGCAAAACTGCAGGCTAGCGTTTCGAATTACGAACACACTTCTTCAAAAAGCTGATCTTATCTTCAAACTTTCCAAAACCAGTCATTCTCCATGCCCAGTTTGGATATCCCACTGTACCTGGTGTATTCAGTCTTGCCGCAGCTGTCAGATTCAACACATCACACATTGGCACAATCGCATACTCTGCCTTTGAGTCCATTGCATATGCAATAAAGTTTTCGCTCAAAAGCGGATAGCGATAATTGTTTTTCTTAAAATATTTACGGATTTTTACTTTTTCTTTTTCAGGCTGCTCAGACACCCATCCACGAATCGTCTGATTGTCATGTGTACCTGTATAGATAATCAGATTCTCTGCATCTTCCGGCATAAACTTCGAATTGAAAGAGAACTGAATCACACGCATACCCTTAAACTTATAATAATCTCTTAATATAATCACTTCAGGTCTTAATTCACCCAGATCCTCAGCCACAATGTTGATATCTGGATAGCGTTCAAACAGCTCTTCAAACAATTCATAACCTGGAGCTTCCATCCATACCCCATCAATCGCAGTTGGACAGGATGCAGGAATCTTCCAGTACGTATCAAACGCACGGAAATGATCAATACGAATGATATCAAACAATTCTGCACTGTATGCCAGACGATCCATCCAGAACTCAAAATTCTGATTTCTTAAAGCACTCCAGTCATAAATAGGATTTCCCCATCTTTGACCCACTTCACTGAAATAATCTGGTGGTACACCCGCAATAAAGGTAGGACGACCATCATCATCCAGCAGGAAACTCTGCTGAGAAGACCAGACATCTTCTGAGTCAATGCCCACATAGAAAGGCACATCTCCTAAAACCTGAATTCCTTTCTTGTTGGCATAAGCTTTCAGCTTCTTCCACTGTCTGTACAATGTATACTGCACAAACATTTCATAACGAATCTGTTCACTGTACTCCGCAATCACCGCTTCATCACGTGTATGAATCCATTGTTTACAAGCTTCTGGCCATTCATTCCAGCACTTCATCCCATTGGCTTTCTTCAAAGTCAAAAAGACGGCATAAGTATATACCCATGACTGCTGTACAAAGGCTTTGTATCCTTCATCTTCTTTAAAGTTGCCAAATGCTTCCTTTAAATACGTCTGCTTGTACACACGTACACCTTCATAATCCACGGTCTTTTCATCTTTACGGAAAGACTCAGCTGATTGAATCAATCCTTCTTTTTCAAGAAGTTCCAGTGAAATATAACATTCATCCATCGCTTTTGATGAATATGGCTGATATGGACTATTCCCATACCCCAAAGGATTCAATGGCAGAATCTGCCAGATTTTCATCCCTGTCTTCTTCAGTAAATCTACAAATTTATAACTCTCTGGGCCAAAATCGCCAATCCCAAAGCGATTAGGCATTGACTGAATCGGCATCAGTAATCCTGCTTGTCTCATAAAAATAGACTCCTTAATAATCCTGTAAATTATATCATATTCTAAAATATCTGTCTCTCTTTTTAAAAAGGCCCAGAAACACAAAACTTGCCGATTACTCGGCAAGTTTATGTTTTTCAAACAAGGAAATCATTTCCGGTGAACCTGACACTTCAATCAGAACGCCTTCATCCATATGTTCAAGTTCTTTGACATCCGCATTCTGACGCAAAGTCTGCACAATACCAAGCTTGGAATACGGGATAATCCCACTCATGGTCACACTTCTTTCAAACAGACGACACTCAATCTCATTCAAGAGTTCATCAATGCCTGTTTTATCTCTTGTACTGACATAAAGATAACGATTGTCACTTTCTTGAATCAAGTCACACTTGTTCATAATCGTCAAAATTTCGACATCACCCGCACCAATCTCACGCAGTGTATTCTGTGTAATTTCCATGTGACTTTCTCTTAAATCAGAGCTGGAATCCACCACCTGAATCAAAAGATCCGCCTCTTTTGCAGCATTCAATGTGCTGTGAAAGGCCTGTACTAAAGAATGTGGAAGTGAGCTGACAAAACCTACTGTATCCGACAACAGAAAACTCTTGCCTGAAGGTAAATCAATCTTTCTGGTGCTTGTATCCAGTGTCGCAAACAACATGTCCTTCTCAAACACTTTCTTATCCTCAGAGGCATTCTGTCTCTTTAGCAGGGCATTCATCAATGAACTTTTGCCTGCATTGGTATACCCAACCAGGGCAACTCTTTTCAGACTGGAATTCATGCGCTTTTCAGAACGAAGCTTCTGTTCCTTGGCAAGCTGTTCCAGCTCTTTTTTGACAACGCTGATCTTCTTTTTGATGCCTCTTTGTTGAAGCTGAAGACGACCTTCACCTTTCCCTTTGTTTTTGACACCAGAGCCGCCACGCTGCTGATCTGACCCCAAATCCCTTTGAGACAACTTAGGCAAAAGATAATTCAAACGTGCCATTTCCACCTGCAGCTGAGCTTCCTTTGTGCGTGCGCGTCGTGAAAACAAGTCAAGAATCACCGTTGTACGATCAATCACTTCACAATCCAGAATATCTGTAATTGCCTGCACCTGACCTGCACTTAAATCATGAAAGAACACAACACAATCCGCCTCATGATCATCCACACGCTGTTTCAGTTCCATGATTTTCCCGCTGCCTAAACATGTATTGCGGTCCATATGTTCCAGATTCTGAATCAGTTCATCCACAATCTCAATTTCACAGGCTTCCGCAAGTCCCTTGCATTCTTCCATCACTTCAGAAAGATTCCACTTTCTGAACGATTCATTGCATCCGCAAATTATACCTTTTCTCAAACTTGATGTTCCTTTCACTGATATTTCTTCAACGCAGACAGCTGTACAGTCT